>JAOPWA010000366.1 GCA_025965915.1 Dactylosporangium sp.
CTCGACGGCGTGGCGGTGGGTGCGGCATCTGCCGCTGGACCGCGACTCGGAGCGGGCCAGGCGCAAGCAGGAGCACGCCAAGCTGATGGCCGATGGTCGGTGGGAGAAGCATCGCCAGGAGCGCGACGAGCGCCATGTGGGGATTAGCGCTACGGCGGCGGCTTCGGTAACGGGCCTGTCCCAGGACGACGTGCTGCGCCTTGGCGCGATCATGTACTGGTGTGAGGGGACGAAGGTGAAGCCATGGCGGCCGGGCACCGAAAGGCTCACCTTCACCAACAGCGACCCCGGACTCATCCGGTTGTACCTACGTTTTCTCGATGCGCTCCGGGTGCCGGCCGAGCGGATCCAGTTTCGGGTGGCCATTCACGAGACGGCGGATTCGGACGCGGCCATGCGCTGGTGGGCGGATGTGGTCAAGGTGCCGGGCGAGCGGTTTCTTCGGACGACGCTCAAGCGGCACATAGCCAAGACCCTCGGTCGCCACAACATCGGCGATGACTACCATGGGTGCCTCGTCGTCACCGTGCGTCGCAGTCGCGAGCTCTACTGGACCGTCGAGGGCCTCGTTGCCGGCCTCGTCGCCACAGTCGTGTCGGATGACCCCTATGGCTTCGCCTCGGAACTCGATGTTCGTTAGGCTGCTGTACGACGATCGGCCGTAGTGTAATTGGCAGCACCTCACACTTTGGTTGTGATAGTTCAGGTTCGAACCCTGGCGGCCGAGCTGTCCCTTAAGTCCGTTTCGCGGACCCGAGGGCCTCTCCGATGAACCGCAACTGCTCCGGCGCGACGTGCTCCCAGAAGCGGTCGTCGTGGCAGCCCTTCGCCAGGTGGACCACCGCCGGATCGGGCAGCTTCGCGCGAAGGGCCCGCACCGCCGGCGCGAACGAGTCGTGGTCGCCGCAGTCGACGCGAGTAGCGGTAGGAACTCGTCGAGCAGCGCACCGAGCGGATCGTCCGATGCGTGCGGGTGCCAGTAGCCGCCGCCACCGTCCGTGGCGGCCAGCGCACCGTACCCGTGCAGGACCAGGCACACGGGCAGCCGGTCGCCGGGGCGCGCCCCCGCAGCGTCCCAGCGCCCGGTTCAGCGGGCCCTGGCCGGGCAGAATGCCGTGATCGACGAGTGTCACCCCGCCGAATCCGGCGAGGCCGAGCCCGGCAAGGCCGAGCCGGGCAAGGCCGAGCCCGGCAAGGCAGCTACCGACCAGCAGGTTCCGCCGACTCACCGCCACCCCGGGCACGCTAGGCGGTGCGGTCAAGTTAACGCCGGCCTCCTGTGGGGGGAGCGGACCAGGGCGAGCTGACTACGATGAGACAACCAACTCCAACCTCCACCGAGGGAGCAGCACGTGGGCCTCGATCTGGCAGGACCAGCCCAGTCCCGGACACTGATCGTCCTCGCTGCGGGGGAGGGCAAGCGGATGAAGTCGTCGCTGCCCAAGGTGCTGCACCCCCTGCTCGGCCGCACCGTGCTCGGGCACGTGTTGGAGGCGGCGCGCCAGGGGCTCGGCGACAGTCGGGTGCTGGTGGTCGTGGGGTACGGCGCCGATCAGGTGCGGGGACACCTTGCCGAGATCGCTCCGGAGGCGAAGTCGGTGTTGCAGGCGGAGCAGCGGGGGACCGGGCACGCGGTGCGCATGGTCACCGAGGCGGTGGGCGACCTCACGGGCAGCGTCGTGGTCGTCAATGGCGATTTTCCACTGGTACGCCCGGCGACGCTCGCCGGGCTCGTCGGCGCGCACGAGGCGGAGGGCGCCGCGGCCACGATCATGACCGCCCAGGTGCCCAACCCGACCGGGATGGGACGGATCCTGCGCGGCGCGACGGGCGCTGTGGAGCGGATCGTGGAGGAGCGGGACGCCAGCTCCCAGGAGCGCGCGATCCGCGAGATCAACGCCGGGGCGTACGTGTTCGACGCGGCAATTCTGCGTCAGATGCTGGGCAAGCTGGGCAGCGACAACGACCAGGGCGAGGAGTACCTGACCGATGTGGTCGGCCTGCTGGTCGCTGACGGCTACCCGGTGATGGCGCATCAGGCGGTGGACCCGACGGAGGTGCTCGGCTGCAACGACCGGGCGGAACTGGCGGTGCTGCGGGCCACGCTCCGCGATCGGATCAACCTCGACTGGATGCGCTCGGGGGTCAGCGTGATCGACCCGGCGACGACCTGGATCGACGTGACGGTGACGCTGGGCCGCGACGCGGTCGTGGAGCCGAACACGCACCTGCGCGGCGCGACGAGCGTCGGTGAGAACGCGGTCGTGGGGCCCGATACGACGATCGTCGACAGTGTCGTCGCCGACGGCGCGGTCGTCGTGCGCGCGCATGTGCTGGGCGCGGAGATCGGGCCGCGGGCCCAGGTCGGCCCGTACGCGTACCTGCGCCCGGGTTCCAAGCTCGCGGCGACGGCCAAGGTCGGCACGTTCGTGGAGACGAAGAAGGCCGAGATCGGCGAGGGCGCCAAGGTGCCGCACCTGTCGTACGTGGGGGACGCGACGATCGGGGAGCACACCAACATCGGCGCGGCGACGGTGTTCGTCAACTACGACGGCGTCAACAAGCACCACACGACGATCGGCAGCCATGCCCGCACCGGGGCGGACAACATGTTCGTCGCGCCGGTATCCGTTGGGGACGGCGCGTATACGGCGGCGGGCAGCATCATCACCGCCGATGTGCCGCCGGGCGCGCTGGGTGTCGGCCGTTCGCCGCAGCGCAACATCGAGGGCTGGGTGCAGCGGCGGCGTGCGGGCTCCGCGGCGGCCAATGCGGCCAACGCGGCGGCAGCGGGGCAGGGACGCGACGCTACGGTTGACAGTGAGGTAAGTCATCCGGCTACCACGTCAACCGAGGTCGGGCCGCGCTCTGGCGAAGAATGACCGCGACATCGACTTGATCCGCCGAAACGGAAGAAGCAGACAGCTGATGGGCAGCATCGTCGCTGATAACCGCAAGTCCCTCATGCTTTTCTCCGGCCGCGGATACCCCGCCCTGGCTGAGGCGATCGGATCGGTGCTCGGAGTGGCGCCGACCCCCATGGACGCCTACGACTTCGCCAACGGCGAAATCTTCGTTCGGTACCGGGAGTCGGTGCGGGGCAGTGACGCGTTCGTCGTGCAAGCGGTGACGCAGCCGGTCAACAAGTGGCTCATGGAGTCGTTGATCATGGTGGACGCGCTCAAGCGGGGCTCCGCCAAGCGCATCACCATGGTGCTGCCGTTCTACCCGTACGCGCGGCAGGACAAGAAGCACCGCGGCCGCGAACCGATCTCGGCACGCTTGGTCGCCGACCTCTACAAGACGGCGGGCGCCGACCGGATCCTCACGGTGGATCTGCACACCGACCAGATTCAGGGCTTCTTCGACGGTCCGGTGGACCACATGCGCGGGCAGTCGCTGCTGTGCGGGTACATCGCCGAGAACTACGCCGATCACGACATGGTCGTGGTCTCCCCCGACTCGGGCCGCGTGCGCGTCGACGAGAAG
>JAOPWA010000368.1 GCA_025965915.1 Dactylosporangium sp.
ACCGCGGCGAGCGTGCCGACAGGGGCCCCGCCCGTGACCGGGGTGACCGCCCACAACGCGACAGCGCTGCCGGCGACCAGCCGGCCGAGGGCGACCAGCCGGCCGAGGGCGGCGAGCGTCGTCGGCGCCAGCGGCACGCCTGATCCACATAAATATGGCGCATACGCCTGCGGCTGACACGCTGGGCGGCACGGTACGACGTACCGTGCTGCCCAGCGGTCTGCGCGTACTCACCGAAGCAATTCCCGCGATGCGCAGCGTCTCGGTCGGGATCTGGGTCTCGATCGGATCGCGTGACGAGAGCCCCGAACTCTCCGGGGCGTCCCACTTCCTGGAGCACCTGCTCTTCAAGGGCACCCGCCGGCGCAGCGCGCTGGACATCTCCGCCGAGATCGAAGCGGTTGGCGGCGAGACCAACG
The DNA here is from genome assembly GCA_025965915.1 of Dactylosporangium sp. Lineage (GTDB taxonomy): Bacteria > Actinomycetota > Actinomycetes > Mycobacteriales > Micromonosporaceae > Planosporangium. The sequence continues at coordinate 420 of JAOPWA010000368.1, forward strand.
CGTTCACGGCGAAGGAGTACACGTGCTACTACGCGCGGGTACTCGACGCCGACCTGCCGTTGGCCATCGACGTGATGTGTGACCTCGTCGCGGACTCGGTACTCGCCGAGGCCGACGTGGAGACCGAGCGTGGCGTGATCCTCGAAGAGATCGCGATGGTCGACGACGAACCCGGCGACGAGGTGCACGACCTGTTCGCGGACGCCGTGTACGGCGACCACCCGCTCGGTCGGCGCATTTCGGGGACCGTTGAGACGATCTCCGCGCTGACCCGCGACCAGATCCACACGTTCTACCGCGGCCGGTACGCCGCGCCGACCGTTGTCGTCGCCGCCGCGGGCAACCTCGACCATGCCGAGGTGGTGGAGCGGGTAGCGGCGGCCTTCGGGCGGAGCCGGTACTTCGACGGGGCGGGGACTCCGGCCCCCGGCCGTGTCTGCGACGCGATCGTGCCCGTCGCGGCGCGGCAGGTGAAGGTACAGAACAAGGACACCGAGCAGGCACACGTCGTGCTCGGGTGCAGCGGCCTGCCCCGCGACGACGAGCGGCGGTTCGCGCTCGGCGCGCTCAACAACGTGCTCGGCGGCGGCATGTCCAGCCGGCTGTTTCAGCAGATCCGTGAGCGGCGTGGCCTGGCGTACTCGGTCTACTCGTACACGTCGCAGTTTGCCGACTCGGGACTGTTCGCCGTCTACGCCGGCTGTGCGCCCGGCAAGGTTGACGAGGTGCTCGCGTTGACCCGCGACGAACTGGCCAGAGTGGCGGCCAAGGGCCTCACCGACGCCGAGGTCGCCCGCGGCAAGGGCATGCTCAAAGGTTCGCTGGTGCTCGGCCTGGAGGACACCGGCTCACGAATGAGCCGGCTGGGCAAGGGCGAGCTGCTCTACCGCGAGATGCTCTCTGTGGACGATCTGCTCGCCCGCATCGACGCGGTGACGCCGGACGATGTACGCGCGGTGGCGGCAGAGGTGTTGGTCAATCCAGCGTCGCTGGCCGTGATCGGGCCGTTCGACGATCACGACTTCTCGGGGATTGTCGTATAGGTCCTCAGCCGCGCCGTGCATTAAGTTGTGAATCGTGGACGACGAGCGCGAACCTATCCGAGTAGGCGTACTGGGCGCACGGGGCCGCATGGGCACCGAGGTGTGTAAGACGGTCGACGCGGCCGAAGACCTCGAACTCGTGGCGATGGTCGACGACGGTGACTGGCTGTTCAACGTCTCCGACGCCGGCGCCGACGTGGTGGTCGACTTCACGACGCCCGACGTCGTGATGGACAACGTGCACTGGTGCATCGACCAGGGCATCAACGTTGTCGTCGGCACCTCCGGTTTCAGTGAGGCGCGGCTGCAGCGGGTGCGCTCCTGGCTGAAGCACAAGCCAGACCTCGGCGTCGTCGTCGCACCGAACTTCGCCATCGGTGCGGTGCTCATGATGGACTTCGCCGCCCGCGCAGCGCAGTACTTCGAGTCGGTGGAGATCATTGAGATGCACCACCCGAAGAAGATCGACGCGCCGAGCGGCACCGCGGTGCGCACCGCGGAAATGATCGCCGAGGCACGGGCGGGGATGCCCCCCATGCCGGACGCGACCAAGGAGGAGATGTCCGGCGCCCGTGGGAGCCTCATCGAGGGCGTCCGCGTGCATTCGCTGCGCGCCACCGGCCTGGTCGCCCACCAGGAGGTGCTGCTGGGCACCGAGGGCGAGACGCTGACGATCCGCCACGACTCCTACGACCGCAGTTCGTTCATGCCGGGTGTGCTGCTGGCCGTGCGCAAGGTGGTCCAGCGTCCGGGGCTGACGGTCGGCCTCGGACCGCTACTCGACTAGTCGTCGCCTGCGCCGCAGTGGTCCGCGAGGTGGTCTCAGCGGTGTTGGTCCGCGAGACAGTCTCAGCGGTTGCGAAGCCGCTAGCGCCTCTCCGTCTCGGCAGTCGGTTGCGGTTTCGCCAACAGGTCCACGTGCAGGCGGAGTTGGGGCACCAGCAGGTCGTCCACGTCGAGAGCCCGGCGGGCACCGTCTGGTTCCCAGCCGGTCGAGGTCAGAAAGTTGAGGGTGGCCGGGTCACGGTCGTAGGCCCAAGCCACCGCGGTGCGGAAGCCGTCCTCGCGCCAGAGGTCGACCCCCGCCGCGAGCAGTCGGCTGCCATGGCCCCGCCGCCCCCACCGGGGTTCGACGAGCAGGTCGGTGACGGCCGCGACGTCGGCGGCCAGCGCCTTCTCGTCGGGTGCGAGCGCCGCCTCGTCCGCAGGCCCGGCGGCGAGGAAACCGACCGGGTGTGCTGTCGGCTCGCTGGTGCTCTCGGCCTGCTCGATCGCTATCAGTACCCGGTGCCGGGGTGACGGCGGCGCCGTGATCGCTTCGCGCCACCGCTCGGCGAGCCACTCCGGGTCCAGCTCGTCGAGCACCTGCCGCGGGATGAGCTTGCGGTAGGCCACCCGCCAGGTGGAGAGCTGAATGCGCGCGATCTCGCCGGCTTCATCCGGGCGCGCCGGCCGGACGTACCCCAGTGCCACGGTGGACAGCGTACGGATGGGCCGGGACGGGCGATCAGGCGGGCTCTAGGGTGTAGCGGGCGATCGCCTCCGCGTCGTCGACCGTCGCGGGGCGCACCGAAACTAACCTCACAGCAGGTTTGTAACGCCGGACGGGCGCCGGGTCCAACCGTTTTCGTCGGACCTGGCAGCTACCCTCGGCGTCGATGGTCCTCGAATCGGTCTCGCAATCGCAGGCGTCGGTCCCACCAGCCCAGGCGTCGATCTCACACGCTCAGGCGCGCCGGATCGCGCTGGCGGCGCAGGGCTTCGCCGACCGGCTTCCGGCCGGCTCCGTCGATCTGCGTCACCTGCGTCGGGTGGTGCGACGCGTCGGCCTGCTTCAGATGGACTCGGTCAACGTCCTGATGCGGGCCCACTACATGCCGCTCTACAGCCGGCTCGGGCCCTACCCTCGGACCCTGCTCGACCGTGCGGCCTACCGGGCACCGCGTGAGCTGTTCGAATACTGGGGGCACGAGGCGTCGCTGCTGCCCGTTTCCCTGCAACCGATGCTGCGGTGGCGGATGGCGCGGGGCCACGAGTGGGGCAGCGTGTCCCGGATCAACCGGGACCGGCCGGACCTGGTGCGCTGGGTGCTCGACGAGGTGCGCGCCAAGGGGCCGCTGACGGCCGCCGAGATCGAGGACGACGTTCCCACCCGTCGGGAGCAATGGGGCTGGAACTGGTCGGACGTGAAGACGGCGCTGGAGCACCTGTTCTGGCGCGGCGAGGTCGTGGCCGCGCGGCGCAACGGCGCCTGGGCGAGGGTCTACGACGTGCCGGAGCGGGTGCTCCCGCACGCGGTGCTGGAGGCGCCGACACCGTCCCCGGCGGACGCGCACCGCGAACTCGTCCGGGTCGCCGCGCGGGCTCTCGGTGTCGCGGTCGAGAAGGACCTGCGCGACTACTTCCGGCTGCCGCTGGCCGCCACCCGGTCCGCCGTCGCAGACCTGGTCGAGGCCGGGGAGCTGCTCCCGGTGATGGTCGAGGGGTGGCAGCAGCCGGCCTACCTGCACGCCGAGGCCCGACTGCCGCGCCAGGTCAACGCAGCCACCCTGGTCAGCCCGTTCGATCCGCTCGTGTGGGAGCGGGCGCGCACCGAGCGGATGTTCGGTTTCCGCTACCGCATTGAGATCTACGTGCCGGCAGCCCAACGTGTCCACGGCTACTACGTGCTGCCGTTCCTGCTCGGTGACCGCCTGGTCGCCCGGGTCGACCTCAAGGCCGACCGCCAGGCGGGCGTGCTGCGGGTGCCGGCCGCCTGGATCGAGCAGGCTCCGGCGGGCAGGGCCGGGCGCGGCCATCCGGGGCTCGGGGAGGTGGCCGAGGCGCTGGCTGCGGAACTGCGCCGTCTGGCCGGGTGGCTGGAGTTGGACACCGTCGCACCACCCCTGGGTGGGGACTTCGCCGAGCCGCTGGGTGCCGCGTTACGCACGTCGGTGCCCGTCGGTCCGGCCGCGCCGGTCGAGCCGGCCGCCGGTGTACGGTGAAGACGATTGCCGATTTGAATCAGGCCCCTTCGACATCCGACGAGGCAGCGATGAGCCCGACCAGCGAGCAAGCCGCGGCCTATCCGACGGTGGCGGCCTACACACTGCCCGCACCCGGCAGGTTCAGCCGCCTCGTCCTCAAGGTCGCCGAGCGATCGCCGGCGTGGGCCGCCCCGGCCGCGGTCGCCACCTGTTTCGCCGGTGCGGTCGGCTACGTGATGGTCGCCGACCCCACCACCTCCGGCGCGTTCTCCGCGCCCACCTGCCTACTGAAGCTCACCACCGGCCTCGACTGCCCGGGCTGTGGCGGCACCCGCGCGTTCTGGTACCTGTTGCACGGCAACCTGCCGCAGGCCGCCCGTAACCACGCGTTGTTCGTGTTCGCGGTGCCGTTCCTGCTGTACATGTACGTGGCGTGGTCGGCCAAGCTGCTGTTCAAGCGGGACGTGCTGCCCGCACTGCGGCTCTCGCCGTTGACGCTGTCGGCGTTCCTCGGCGCCTGGTTCGTCTTCTCGGTGCTGCGGGACCTGCCCTGGGCCCCGTTCACCTGGTTCTACGTCTGATCGACGCCCCAACGCCGACGCGCATCAACGCCAACGCCCCAACGCCGACGGCCGGCCGCGGGCCGGCCGTCACGTATCCAGCTCAGGCGGCGACGTGCAGGTTGGCGCGGTGCACGTGGATGTCGCCGCTGACGGTGCGTACCTGCAGGTTGAGCGCGGCGGCGGACTGGTCGTCGTGGCCCGCGGGCATCGTGAGGTCGGTGCGGGTATCGCCCGAGATCGAGGTGAGGTCGAGCCAGACCCCGGTACCGGCCGCCACCCCGATCGTGACGTCGCCCGACGCGGAGTTCACGCGTACGGTGCCGGCCGTCACCGTGCCCACCCGCACGTCTCCCGAGGCCGTGGTGGCCCGCAGTGACCCCTCCGCGTGGTTGATGGCAATGTCGCCGCTGGCGCAGTGGGCGATGACGTCGCCACCGACGTACCCGACGGCAAGGTCGCCGGAAGCGCCGTTGATCTTCAGGCTCCCGTCGACCCGGCCAACCTGAAGATCGCCGCTTGCGGCGCTGACCGAAGCGTCGCCGGTGACGTGCTCGACGGAGGCGTCGCCGGAAGCGCTGACCAGGCTCGCGAAGCGGTAGCGGCCGGTCGCGCGGACGTCGGCGGAGGCGACCTTGACGGCGAGGCCGCTGTCCTGCGGCACGCGTACGCTCACCCGGATCCGTGGACCCCGCCGGAACAGCCAGCCGGTCCACTCCGGAGCCTCGATGTGCAGGGTGCCGTCCCGCAACTCCACGCGGGTACGGGCGGCGGCGTCGCGGGAGGCGTCGCTGCCGTCGGCTGGGGTGACCGCCACGGTGGCGTCGCGGCGGTCCTCGGCGACGATCTCGGCGTCTCCACCGGCGACGCGCAGGGACAGGGTGACCGGCTCGGCGCAGTCGAACTCGTACATGATGATCTCCTCAGAAGGCTCAGGACTGGGCGAAACCGGTGATGCGGCGGCCGCGCTGCGGGCGGGGCGGTCGCGGAGGCGTGGGCGGCCGTTGCGGGCCGGCATACAGCGCCGCGGTGATCGCGCGTACCAGCCAGGCGTTGACCGATACGCCCTCGATGTTGGCGGCGTGCTCGACCTGCTCCTTGAGGGGCTCGGGCAGCCGGAGCGTGACCCGGGCCAGGTCGGCAGCGTCGCCGGGGGGTGGCGGAGGTGGGGCGGGGGCAGCGAACTGGGGTGTCTCGGTGACGACGAGATCGGCCTCCCGGCCACGGAGTCGCACCTCGACGCTTGCCGAGTCCAACTGCGTCGTGATCTCCGCGGTGGCGTCGGACAGCGCCTCCAGCAGGCACAGTCGGATGGAGGCCTCCAGCGACCCCGCGAGCAACTCGGCAGCGTGAGTGACGTCCGGTCCGCCGGGAGCGGCGGCCGCCGCGAGATCGCGGCGGAGCGTTTCGAGGTACGGGCTGAGATCCATGACCCCACTATGACGTCGTTGGTGACGTCAGTCAAGGGCAAGACGGCGTCATGTGCCCGTCATGGCGTCGGCGACTAGCCTGGTTTGAGGTACGCCGAGAAGGAGGCAGTTGTGGCCCAGGTCGTGTCACCGCAGGTGCGGATGGTTGGGTGGACGCACTTCGAAGCGCCCGACGACGTGCCGTGGTCCACCGACGCGGAGGGCGGCGAGGCGCTCGCCGAGTTCGCCGGCCGGTCCTGCTACCAGTCCTGGTCCAAGCCGGTGCCGGCGACCGCCACGAACGCAGGCTACCTGCGGCACCTCATCGAGGTGGGCCACCTGTCGGTGCTCGAGCACGGCGTCGCCACGTTCTACCTCACCGGCGTCTCCCGGGCGTTGAGCCACCAACTGGTTCGACACCGCCACCTGTCGTACTCGGAGCTTTCTCCCCGGTACCTCGCCGAGCCGGACGCCGAGATCGTGGAGCCGGACGTCATCGCCGACGATCCCGACCTGCACAAGAAGTTCGTGGAGGCGGCGGAGGCGAGCGTGCGCGCCTACCATGAGATTCTGGAGGGGTTGGAGCGGAAGTTCGCTGACGGGCAGGGGGCCACCCTGCGGCGTAAGCAGGCACGGCAGGCGGCGCGGGCGGTGCTTCCCGGCGCCACGGAGACCCGCATCGTGGTGACAGGAAACTATCGGGCCTGGCGGCATTTCGTGGCCGTACGAGCCACGGAGCACGCCGACGTGGAGATGCGGCAGGTCGCTGTGGCGTGCCTCCGCGAACTGCAACGGGTGGCACCCAATGTGTTCGGGGACTTCGCCATCTCCGCGCTCGCCGACGGCACGGAGATCGCGGCGAGTCCGTACGTGTGGGAGGCATGATCCTGGTGCGGATCTTGAGGGCTGAGATCGACGGCTGCGGCGGCACGCTAGGTTGTGAGTTATGACCCGTAGTGCTCCCGACCCGCGCCGGCCATTCGGCCGTCTCGTCACAGCCATGGTGACGCCGTTCCGTCCCGACGGCTCTCTCGACCTTGACGGTGCCGCGCGGTTGGCGGCCTACCTCGTCGATGAGCAGGACAACGACGGCCTGGTCGTCAACGGCACCACGGGTGAGTCGCCCACGACAACCGACGCCGAGAAGGACGCCGTGCTACGGGCCGTCCTGGAAGCCGTCGGAGATCGGGCCCATGTCATCGCCGGGGTCGGCTCCAACGACACCCGCCACACCGTCGAGTTGGCCCGTGCCGCCGAGAAGGCCGGCGCGCACGCCACCCTCGTGGTCACGCCCTACTACAACAAACCGCCGCAGAGCGGCCTGCTCTACCACTTTCGCACTGTCGCGGACCAGTGCGGCCTGCCGATGATGGTGTACGACATCCCGGGGCGCACCGGCACGGCGATCCACACCGAGACGCTGGTGCTACTGGCTGAGCACGAGCGCATCGTGGCCGTGAAGGACGCCAAAGGCGACGTCGTGGAGACCTCCTGGGTCACCAAGCGCACCGACCTGGCTATCTACTCCGGCGAAGACAAGCTGACGCTGCCGTTGATGTCGGTCGGCGCGGTCGGGGTGGTCGGAGTGCCGACCCACCTGTTCGGTCGCCGGACCAAGGAGATGATCCAGGCGTACGAGAGGGGCGAGGTCGCCCGGGCGCTTCAACTGCACCACAGGCTGCTGCCGGCTTTCGAGGGCTTCTTCCGTACCCAGGGAGTCATTCTGGCGAAGGCGGCGCTCATGCTGCAGGGTCTGCCCGCCGGGCCGGTCCGCCCGCCGTTGTGCGACGTCAGCCCAGCTGAGATCGCCCGCCTGCGCGAGGACTGTGCCGAGGCCGGCCTGACGCTCGGCGATGCCACCCGTGCGGCTGCCATCGAGGCTCACGCATTGACCACGCACCATCTGGGAGTAGCCGAGTGACCGAGGCACACCGGGAAATGTCGCCGCCACCGCCGTTGGGGAAGGGGGCGCTGCGCGTCACGCCGCTCGGCGGCCTCGGCGCGATCGGCCGCAACATGACCCTCTTCGAATACGACGGTCAACTGCTCATCGTGGACTGCGGGGTGCTCTTCCCCGATGTCGACCAGCCGGGTGTTGACCTGATCCTGCCCGACTTCTCGTCGATCCTCGACCGGCTCGGCGACGTCCAGGCGATCGTGCTCACCCACGGTCACGAGGACCACATCGGCGCGGTGCCGTACCTGCTCGCGCACAAACAGGACATCCCGTTGGTCGGCTCGCAGTTCACGCTCGCGCTGATCGAGGCGAAGCTGGCCGAGCGCCGCATCAACCCGTACACGCTGACCGTGCGCGAGGGGCAGCGTGAGCGGCTGGGCCCGTTCCAGCTGGAGTTCTTCGCGGTCAACCACTCGATCCCGGACGCGCTCGCCGTCGCCATCACCACGCCGGCCGGCACCGCGCTGCACACCGGTGACTTCAAGATGGACCAGCTGCCCCTGGACGGCCGCCTGACCGACCTGCCCGGCTTCGCCCGGCTGGGCACCGAGGGTGTCGACCTGTTGCTGTCGGACTCGACCAACGCCGAGGTCCCCGGGTTCGTCACGCCGGAGCGCGAGATCGGCCCGGTGATCGACAGGATCTTCGCCCAGGCCCGGGGCCGCATCATCGTGGCTTCGTTCGCCTCGCATGTCCACCGGGTGCAGCAGGTGTTCGACGCCGCCGCGGCGCACGGGCGCAAGGTCGCCCTCATCGGCCGGTCGATGGTCCGCAACATGGGCATCGCCCGCGACCTCGGCATCCTGCGGATCGCGCCCGGTCTCATCGTCGGGCTGGAGGAGGCGACCACCCTTCCACACAACGAGATCGTGCTGATGTCGACCGGATCACAGGGCGAGCCGATGAGCGCCCTCGGCCGGATGTCCACCGGAGACCACCGGCACATCACCATCGAATCCGGCGACACCATCGTGCTGGCGTCCTCGCTCGTACCCGGCAACGAGACCGCGGTGTACCGGGTGATCAACCAGTTGTCCCGCGCGGGCGCAACCGTGATCCACAAGGATGTCGCCAAGGTGCACGTCTCCGGCCACTCGGCCGCCGGAGAGCTGCTCGTCCTGCTCAACGTCGTCAAGCCGCGCAACTTCATGCCCGTACACGGGGAGTGGCGGCACCTGCGCGCCCACGCCCGCCTCGCGATCGAGTCCGGCGTGCCCGCCGACCGGGTGGTGCTGTGCGAGGACGGTGACGTGGTCGACCTCGTCGACGGCCAGGTCCGCCTCGCCGGCCACGTCAAGTCGCGGTACGTCTACGTCGACGGTCTCGCGGTCGGCGACGTGAGCGAGTCCCTGCTGACCGAACGCCGCATCCTCGGCGACGGCGGCTTCATCGCCGCGACGGTCGTCGTGGACTCGGTGAACGGCAAGGTCGTGGGCGGCCCGACCGTGTCGGCGAAGGGCTTCTCCGAGGACCCCGCCGTCTTCGACGCGGTCCTGCCGATCGTCACGGAAGCGCTCGACCGCGCCGCGCTGGAGGGGATCAGCGATCCGCACCAGCTCCAGCAGATCGTGCGTCGCACCGTGGGCCGCTGGGTCAACGAGAAGTACCGGCGCCGGCCGATGATCGTGCCCACGGTCGTGGAGGTCTGAGGCGTGACCAGCGGTGAGGCGTGACCACACCTCAGGCTTGTGCCGCCGAAACCGGGGCCGCGATCCGGTACTGACGCTCGCCGTCCGGGATTGACGCCCGGCGACCGACGAGCGCGGCCGGATCCAGCTCGATGGTCAACAGGTTCCGGCGGCCGATCATCAGTGGCAGGGCGGCAGGCTCACCGGCCGGGTGCAGCGTGGTGCGCCAGTCGCCGTCCTCGCCGAGCATCCGCACCACGATCGCCGGCACCGGGCACAGGTGTTCCCACCACGGCCGCAGCTCCACCCGCCAGTAGCAGGGAATGCCCGCCGCCGTGTAGAGCCACTTCTTCGTCACCCGGCTGGCCGTGGTCGACGGTGGGGAGACGACCTCGACGACGGTGTGTACCAGCGCAGCCGGGATACCCCGCAGGGTCTCCTCGGGATCGGCCGTCGTGATCAGCAGGTCCGGGGTGGGACCGTCACCGTTGGGCAACCGCACCGCGCTGTTGCGGATCACCTCCGCGTCCGGCGGCAGCGCTGCCGCGATGAGGGTACGCAAGCGGTCGGCGGCCAGGTTGTGCCGTGGTTGCGCGGCGGACGACACGACCAGCTCACCCTCCAACACCTGGTAGCGCAGCTCGTTATCGGGCAGCGTGAACAGAGTGTCCACTGTGAATGGTGGCCTGAGCCATTCGGGATACTGTCGCGGTGCCGCCATCGCTCATCACCTCCCGGGGGGAGTATGCACCGGGCCGGGTGAGTCCGCCCGGTCCGGTGTCCGATGTGGCCGTCGTGGTCGGCTCGTGGCTGCTTCCGTACGGTTCCGTACGGCGATGGCCTTCCCGGCGCGCCTAACCGCGCTCTATGGACTGGCGCCGTTACCGTGGCAACGTGGCGAGCCGTACCCCCCAGGCGAAGCGCCGCGCGAGCACCTCGACGCGCGGGTCGTCCACGCGTGCCACCACGGCGAAGAGCACCCGGGGCGCCGCGACGAGGGCCACCGGGACCCGTGGCCGCACCTCCCAGGCCCGCCAGACGGCCAGGCAGCGGGACGCTTTGGCGCGCCAGCGCGCCGCGGCGACGCGCCGACGGCGGATGTACGCCGGCGGGTTCGGCCTGGTCAGCCGGGCGGTCGTCGGCCTGTGGATGGGCCTCGCGCACGCGTTCGGCTGGATCGCCCGCGGGTTGGGCCGGCAGGCCGCAAGCGCCAGGGAGTTGGATCCTGAGCACCGCCGGGACGGCGCCGGGCTGGCGTTGATCGGCGTGGCGCTTGTGCTCGCCGTCGCGATCTGGGGCAACTCCGGCGGCCCGGTCGGGCAGTGGCTGTCCGACGTCACCCGCATGTTCTTCGGTTCCATCTCGATCGCGCTGCCCTTCCTGCTGGTCGTGGGCGCGGTCCGACTGATGCGCACACCAGGCGAAGAGGGCAGCCGCGGCCGCGTCGTCGTGGGCTGGAGCGCGCTGTTCCTGGGCGCGGATGGCCTGTTCCACCTCGGCTTCAGCCAGCCGACCGCGCCGGAACAGATGGACAAGGCCGGTGGCCTGCTCGGCAGACTCGGCGGAGGACTGCTCGCCGCTGCCGTGAGTGCCTGGGCGGCCGTGCCGTTGCTGATCATGCTGAGCCTGTTCGGACTGCTCGTGATCACCGCGACGCCGATCAACCAGGTCCCGCAGCGCCTGCGGCAACTGCGCGACCTGGCGATGGGCATACCGCCGGCCGACGACATGATCGACGATGACCTGCGCGGCGACGGCGACGAGACCGACGCGGAGGTCGGCAAGGGGCGCCTGCGGCGCTCCTCGCGCCGGCGGCAGGCCGGCAAGAGCGGCGACCCCCTCCTGTCCGAGGCCGCTCTGGACGCCGCCATGGCCGACGCCGACGGGCAGGCGTCGGTCGACGACAACTTCGCCGCCTACGAGACCGTCGTCCTTTCCCGGTCCCCAGCGCAGGCAGGCAAGGCCAAGGAGAAGCAGCCCAAGCCGCCGCCGGAGCACTCGCCGCCGCCAACCCGGGCCGAGCAGTTGGCGCTGACCGACCCCGACTACAAGTTGCCGCCGCCGAACCTGCTGGCCAAGGGCGACGCGCCGAAGGCCCGCACCCGGGCCAACGACGAGGTCATCAACGCGCTGACCGGCGTTTTCGAGCAGTTCAACGTCGACGCAGCGGTCACCGGGTTCACCCGCGGCCCGACGGTCACGCGGTACGAGGTGGAGGTCGGCTCAGGCGTCAAGGTGGAGCGGATCACGGCCCTGACGCGCAACATCGCGTACGCGGTGAAGTCGCCCGACATACGGATCATGAGCCCGATCCCGGGCAAGAGTGCGGTCGGCGTCGAGATCCCCAACCTCGACCGGGAGAACGTCACGCTCGGCGACGTGCTGCGCTCCAGGGCGGCGACCTCCGACCACCACCCGCTGCTGGTCGGCCTCGGCAAGGACATCGAGGGCGGGTACGTCGTGGCCAACCTGGCCAAGATGCCGCACATCCTCATCGCGGGCGCCACCGGTGCCGGCAAGTCCTCCTGCCTCAACTCGCTGCTGGTGTCGCTGCTGACCCGAGCGACCCCGGACGAGGTGCGGCTGCTGCTCATCGACCCGAAGCGGGTCGAGATGACCTCGTACGAGGGGATTCCGCACCTGGTCACGCCGATCGTGACCAACCCGAAGAAGGCCGCCGACGCTCTCGACTGGGTCGTGCGCGAGATGGACATGCGCTACGACGACCTGGCCGCCAACGGCGTGCGCCACGTTGACGACTTCAACCGGCAGGTACGTGCCGGGAAGATCACGGCTCCGCCGGGCAGCGAGCGCGTCATGCGGCCGTACCCGTATCTGATCGTGGTCGTCGACGAGCTCGCGGACCTGATGATGGTCGCGCCGCGCGACGTCGAGGACTCGGTCGTGCGCATCACCCAGCTTGCCCGTGCTGCCGGCATCCATCTCGTCCTCGCGACCCAGCGGCCCAGCGTCGACGTCGTCACCGGTCTGATCAAGGCCAACGTGCCGTCCCGGCTGTCGTTCGCGACGAGTTCGCTCGCCGACTCGCGGGTCATCCTCGACCAGCCGGGCGCGGAGAAGCTGATCGGCCGCGGCGACGGGCTGTTCCTGCCGATGGGCGCGTCCAAGCCGACCCGCGTGCAGGGCGCCTGGGTCGACGAGTCCGAGATCAACGCGGTCGTCAAGTTCTGCAAGGACCAGCGGGGGCCGCAGTTCCGCCCGGACGTGACGGCCCCGCCGGAGAGCGAGAAGAAGAAGGTCGACGAGGACATCGGCGACGACCTCGAGGTGCTGCTGCAGGCGATCGAGTTGGTCGTCACGTCGCAGTTCGGGTCCACGTCGATGCTGCAGCGCAAGCTGCGGGTCGGCTTCGCGAAGGCCGGCCGGCTGATGGACCTCATGGAGACGCGCGGCGTCGTCGGCCCGTCGGAAGGGTCGAAGGCGCGTGACGTGCTCGTGAAGCCGGACGAGCTGGCCGAGATCCTGACCAGCCTGCGCGGCGAAGGCGAGTAGCCGCACCCATGATCACGGAGAGCCGGCGTCGTAATGGCGACCGAACGTTTCCCTGATCATGAGGAGTGGGGTGCGGGCGGTGCGCCAGTGCCTCGGTACCCTCGGAGCATGTCAAAAACTCCTGCCGGCGATCGTCGGGTAGCCCTGCTGACCCTGGGCTGCGCCCGTAACGAGGTCGACTCGGAGGAGTTGGCCGCGCGTCTTGCGGCTGACGGGTGGCGGGTGAGCACCGACGGCGCCGACGCCGACGTGGTGCTCGTCAATACGTGCGGGTTCGTGGCCTCCGCCAAGCAGGACTC
>JAOPWA010000386.1 GCA_025965915.1 Dactylosporangium sp.
AGAACGCGTCCATGGTGCCGGCCGGCTCCGGCCTACTCGCGCTGGACGAGGACGGCACCCCCTGCACCTCCGACTACTACCTACGACTCACCGCCGACGGCGGCCGCATGCTCAAAGGCCAGATCCCACTCACCGCCACCCGCCCCACCCAGCCCGTCACCGGCGGCGGCACGAACCTGGCTCTACGCAAGGCGACCGCGGAAAGCAGCCACACCCAGACGTACGGGTCGGGCAACGCGGTCGACGGCGACGCCAACTCGTACTGGGAGAGCGCAAACAACGCCTTCCCGCAGTGGTTGCAGGTCGATCTGGGGGCGGCGACCGCACTGAGCCGGATCGTGCTGAAGCTGCCGCCTTCCTCGGCCTGGGGTGCCCGTACCCAGACGCTGTCGGTGCTGGGCAGTGCCACCGGGTCCAGCTTCAGCACCATCGTCGGCTCGGCGGGCTACACCTTCAATCCGGCGACCGGCAACACGGTGACGATCAGGTTCGCCAGCACCTCGACCCGCTACGTCCGGCTGAACATCACCGGCAACACCGGTTGGCCGGCCGGCCAGGTCTCCGAGTTCGAAGTCTACGCATCGTAGGGCCTATGCCGGAACTGCTGGCCGGCGCCCTTGCCGTCAGATCCGCTCGGCGGGGTGGCCAGCAGGACCGGCGGGGAGGCCGAGGTGGCGCAGGTGGCGTCGCCGAGGTAGGTCGCGGTCAGGGTGTGCTCGCCGGGGGTCAGCCCGGACACGGTCAGCGTGGCGGTGGCCGGCGATGCGCCGATGAGGGGGACGGTGCCCAGGACGCGTGCTCGCCGTCGGCGCCAGCAACACGTCAGTGCGGCGGGTGGAGCGGGCCCGGGCACTCGCCATGGTGGGCGGGCACACGCCGTTCGATGAGGCCGCGGTCGATCATTCGGGCCGCGAGTGAGCCGAAGGACTGGTCGGTCTGGAAGGTCAGCCGGGCCAGATCATGGAGTGACGCCCCGGGGTTCTGATGCAGATGCCGGGGTGCGTCCCACTGCACCAGGCTCATCCAGACCTCCACACCTCACCGGGAAGGAAACACCGTTGTGACCATCAGTAACGACACCGCCCGTGACCACGTCACCGTCCACGCCGTCACGGTGCACACCACCGACCTCGGCGCCACTCAGGTTCGCGTCAGCGACCGCGGCGAAGGTCACCCTTTCCTGCTCCTCCACGGGGCGCAGGGCCGCAGTCGGTCACCGGCTTCGCGGATCTCCTCGCCGGCAACAGGCACGCCCGCGTGCTCACCCCGACTCACCCCGGCTTCAACGCCACGCCTCGCACCGACTCTGTGGACACGATCCGCGGTCTCGCCACGGTCTACACCGCACTGCTCGACGCACTCGACCTGCGCGACGTCACCGTCGTAGGCAACTCCATCGGCGGATGGATCGCGGCAGAGATGGCGCTGCTCGCCTCACCCCGGATCAGCAGCACGATCCTCGTGGGCGCCGTCGGTATCAACGTCTCGGACCATCCGGTCGCGGACTTCTTCAACCTCACCTTCCCGCAGATCGCAGAGCTCAGCTACCACAACCCGGATGCCTTCCGGATCGACCCCACGAGCCTGTCGCCCGCCGCTCAAACGGAACTCGCTGGCAATCGCGCGGCCCTGGCCCTCTACGCCGGGCAACCATCGATGGTCGATCCCGGCCTACACGACCGACTGCAGGGCATCAGTGTGCCTACGCTCGTGGTCTGGGGCGACAGCGACGGCATCGTCGACCCCGGCTACGGCCGCGCCTACGCCGCCGCGATCCCGACCGCCCACTTCCAACTTCTGACCAATACCGGCCACCTGCCCCAGATCGAGAGCCCCCAGCAGCTATTGGAAGCGATCTGGGACTTTGCAGACGCGCACGCCATCCATCGACCCAGCTGACCCCTGTGGGTACCAGAAAGCCGGTCACCTCACGCGTGTGGGTCGGCTCGAATACTCGGTCGGCAGTCTGAATGCGGTGCTGTGCGTGACTCCAAGTAAGCAGTCAACTTCGATGTGCCCTTCGGGGCTACCTCGCCATCCGCCAACAGGATCCGACTCAGGGTGAACAGTGACCGGGTAGCGGCTCGTTCTGCCTGTTTGCGAGTGATTCCCAGGCTCTGTGCCTGTGGTGTAACACGTTTGACCTGTGGCCGCTGCACCGAGGAAACAAGCCGCCCCGAAACTGCCTTCGGCGTCGCGCGACGTGCGTCCGGCGCTCGATCTCTGCCCGTCCAGTGTCCGGGGGATGGTCCGCGCTGGCCTTGTCCGGGGACGGCACGATCGCGAGCCTTGTCGGCGCCACCGGTAACCGGTCGCCATTCAGGGAGGTTTGCGCCAGTCGTGAACGTCGACGGTGTATCGCAAGGTGGGGAGGCGCGAGACGTGCGTTGTGGGATGGCATCCAGGCTCACCGTACGTCCTCGGTGCGTCTCTCGTCCGGGAAACCCTCGGATGCCCGGTGCCGGCCGCCTCGCCCGCGCAGGAGTGACGCGTTGACCACGCGCGGGCTCATCCGACGATTGTTGGCCATCACCTGCGCCCTCTCGCTCGTCGGCGCCGTGGCCGGCTGCGACCCGACCGGGGCGACTCCGCTCCACAAGATCACGCTCGGCTTCAGCGCGTGGCCCGGCTGGTTCCCATGGCAGGTCGCCCGCGAACAGGGGCTGTTCGCGCAGCATGGCGTCGACGTGGAGCTGAAGTACTTCGACAACTACACCGACAGCCTCAAGGCCCTGGCCTCGGGCGCCATCGACGCCAACAGCCAGACCCTCAACGACACCCTCGCGTCGGTGAGCGGTGGCGCGAAGCAATCGATCGTGCTGGTCAACGACAACTCCACGGGCAACGACAAGATCATTGCGCGGGACGGGATCACCAGCATCGCGGGTCTCAAGGGTCGGCGGGTGGCGGTCGAGCAGGGTGCGGTCGACCACTACCTCCTCCTACTCGCCCTGGAACAGGCCGGGCTGACGCAGGCGGACATCCAACTGGTCCCGATGCCGACGGACGCCGCCGCGGCGGCCTTCGCGGCCGGCCAGGTCGACGCGGTGGGCGCGTTCGCGCCGTTCACCACGAAGGCGCTGGAACGATCGGGCAGCCGGGCGATCGCGACGTCGGCCGAGTTCCCCGGCGCCATCCCGGATCATCTCGTGGTCAACGCGGGCCTGACCCAGAGCCGACCCACGGACGTCAAGGCGCTGGTGGCCACGTGGTTCGACGCGCTGCACTGGATCAGGGGCCACCGGGACGCCGCCATCGGCATCATGGCGCAGCGGGCCGGCGTGAGCGGGGACGACTACCGCACCTACAACGCCGGTACCACCATCTTCACGCTCCGCCAGAACATCGACGCGTTCACCCCGGGGATCACCCCGGCCCACCTAAATTTCCAGGCAGCCCGGATCGTCGACTTCATGCTCAGCACGGGGATGGTACGGCAGCGGCCGTCTCTGGACGGGTTGATCGACAGTCGCTTCCTTGCGGCGCCATGAAGGGGCGACGGCGGTGGCGACCGTCGCGGGCGAGGCCGAGCGAGGCTGGCCGGCCGGCTTCGCGGGCGGCCGTATCGGAGCGCGGCCGGCGCTCCCGTTCGAGGCGCAACGGTTGGGTCGTACGACATCTGAACGACAGACAGGCCAAAGATGATTATCAATAGACTTGGCGTCCGGGGAAAGGTGGGCCTGCTCCTCACGCTCCCGCTGGCGGCCGTCGTGCTCGTCGCCGTGCCATTCGTCGTCGGTCAGGTTCAGAACGCCCGATCGGCGACGACGACGGCGGACGCCGCGCGCGGCGCGCGGGCGCTCGGCGCACTGATCTGGGAGCTGCAGCGGGAGCGGCTGCTGTCGGCGGGCCACATCGCCGTCCCGAACGACGACGGGGTCGCGCTGCGGCGCCAGCAGCAGACAGTCGACGAGGCCACGTCGGCCGCGCTCGCGGCGCTCGGGCCAAACGCGTCGGACGAGCTCGCCTCGGCGCTGACCCGGGTCGGCTCCCTCAACGAGGTGCGCGATGGGGCGCTGCACCGGGGCGTGTCGTTGGACAGCGTGGCCCGGGCGTACCACGCGGTCATCGAATCGGTCATCGACGCGCTGCGACTCGTGCCACAGCGCACCAGCGACGCGGAGGGAACCCGGGAGCTGACCGCGCTGGACGCACTGCTCCGCGCCAACGAAGAGGGCGCGCTACGCGGCATGGCCATGATGGCCGCAGCGCTCACTCCGCAGACGGGGATGGCGCTGCTCACGGACGCGTCGTCGCGGGCCGGGCAGTTTACCGAGCGCTTCATCGAGCAGGCTGACGTCGACCAGGCCGCCCAGGTGGTGATGGTGGACCAGGGCGACGCCGCCCAGAAGGTGGACGAGGTGGCCAAGGGCCTGCCGGACGTGCTCCGCGGCGCCCGTCCGGCCCTCGGTTTCGTGACCGATGCGCTGAGCGCCGTGGACGCCCAGGCGGGACTGCGCCGGCTCGTCCAGGACCGGGTGACCGGCCAGATCGCCAATGCCGCCGCCGCCCGCGCCGCGGGCGCCCGGCGCACGGCATGGACGGTCGGCCTCGGCATCGCCGTCACATTCCTGGTGGTCATG
>JAOPWA010000470.1 GCA_025965915.1 Dactylosporangium sp.
GACAAACCTTCCACGTCGAGGGCCACCCCCTAGGGGGCTGGCCCTCGACGTGTATCCGTACTCGTTTTTACACATTGAGGGCGCCCCCACCCGGGGGCGCCCTCAATTCTTTTATTGCCCAGTAACCCATGTCGATTGTCGGGTAGCCCCATCGATCCGCGGCGGGAGAGACCAGGCGCCGTACGGCTCCGTACCAGTGAATTGCCCGGGGCAAGCCGGACTGTCGCAGGGCAACGCGGCCTTCGCGTAGGGAGCGTCACGCTTGCCTGCCGGTTAGCCGTTCTGCATGGCCTTGCGCATCGTCCGCAGCAGCTCCGCCGACTGGTCGACGGGGCGGTTCGGGAACATGGCGATGCCGAGGCTGCGATGATCGGCCCAACCGCACACCGCCATTGAGCCGCCGTCGGTCCTGGTGGATCCGCATCTCATCACGCCGCCCAGAGGGCCGGGCGGGAGCGTGTGGACGCTCTCGACGCCGCCGGTGTCATCGCTGATCAGCCGGAAGGTCTTGGTGAGCGCATCTTCCGGGGAGCCGACCGCGCCCGTGCCGCCGACGAACAGTACCGAGCGCGACTGGCCGGCCTCGTCGGCGTACACGGCTCCTGTGCTCTTCTCCAGGGAAACGCCGGTCTGCACCGCTGTGCGCAGGTAGTCGATGGTGTCGTGGGCACCCTGGCTGTCGTCTAGCACCAGCCCGGCGACGCGGGACGGTGTGACCAGCCGGACATTGTCGCGGCCCCACATCTCCGATGCGATGGGCACGAAGATTGCCGCGAGCACCAGAGCCACGACCGCGATGCTGATCAACGCGAGGTTGCGGGGTCGCAGCAACGCCGAGCGACCCGAGGTAGTGGTGCCGGCCGAATCCGACGTGGTGGTGCCGGCCGGATCCGACCGGGCAACCCGCTCAGCCGCTGTGATCGCCTCATCAGCCGGTGCTTCGACGGCAGTAGGAGGCCCGGACTGCTCGTCGGTCGGCTCCGCGTCGGCGGCCGGTGGGCCGGGGGGTTCCCCGGGCTGGCTCGCCGGCTCCTCGGTCAGACCCGATCCCGGGGCATGGGCGGAAGCTGTGAGTGTCGGTGCCAGGGACTGCTCGTCGTCGGAGGCAGCCGTAGGCCGTTCGTACTCGCTCATCGCACCTCCTGCCGAGGGTCCCGGGCGGCGATTCTTCAAGGATGTCCGTCGTTCGCGCTCCGGTCAGGGTAGCGGCCGGCACCGCTAGAGATCGGCGAGGGTTACGCTTGTCAGAGTCGTCCTCAGGAGGCACTGGCGAGCGTAATAGCATTCGCCGGCGGCCGTAGACTCGCTACGTGACCGAAACCGTGCAGACCACCGCTCACAGTGAGCCCGACAGCTCCCACCCGCAGCAGGGGACAGCCCTGCCCGCGCAGTACTCTCCTGCCCAGGTAGAGCAGCGACTGTACGAGCAATGGGTAGCCGCGGGTCTGTTCCGGGCCGACGCGGGCAGCGACAAGCCGCCGTTCACGATCGTGATTCCCCCGCCGAACGTGACCGGTTCACTGCACATCGGCCACGCGCTCGACCACACGATCCAGGACTCCCTGGTCCGCCGTAAGCGCATGCAGGGGTACGAGGCGCTGTGGCTGCCCGGCATGGATCACGCCGGCATCGCGACGCAGAACGTGGTCGAGCGGCAACTCGCCGCCGAGGGTCTGTCCCGCCACGACCTGGGCCGGGAGAAGTTCATCGAGCGGGTCTGGCAGTGGAAGGCGGAGTCGGGCGGCAAGATCCTCGGCCAGATGCGCCGCCTGGGCGACTCGGTCGACTGGACCCGCGAGCGTTTCACGATGGACGAGGGCCTGTCCCGGGCCGTGGTCACCATCTTCAAGCGGCTCTTCGACGACGGCCTGATCTATCGGGCCGAGCGAATCATCAACTGGTGCCCCCGCTGTCTGACGGCGCTGAGCGACATCGAGGTCGAGCACTCCGACGACGACGGGGAGCTGATCTCGATCCGGTACAGCGACGAGGTCGTGGTCGCCACCACCCGGGCCGAGACGATGCTCGGTGACACCGCCGTCGCGGTGCACCCCGACGACGAACGCTACAAGCACCTGGTCGGCACGGAGGTCGAGCTTCCGCTGACCGGCCGGCGCATCCCGATCGTCGCCGACGCGCACGTCGACCCGAGCTTCGGCACGGGCATGGTCAAGGTGACGCCCGCCCACGACCCGAACGACTTCGAGATCGGCCAGCGGCACGGCCTGCCGAACCTCACGATCATGGACGAGCGCGGCGTGATCACCGCCCACGGCCCGTTCGAGGGGCTCGACCGGTACGAGGCCCGGCCGGCGATCGTCGACGCGCTGCGCGAGCAGGGCCGGATCGTGGCCGAGAAGCGCCCGTACGTCCACGCGGTCGGCCACTGCTCCCGCTGCCGTACCACGGTCGAGCCGCGCCTGTCGCTGCAGTGGTTCGTCAACACCGAGCCGCTGGCGCGGGCCGCGGGTGACGCCGTGCGCGACGGCCGGGTGAGCATCGAGCCGCCGGAGTTGGCGAAGCGGTACTTCGCGTGGGTCGACAACATGCACGACTGGTGCATCTCGCGGCAGCTGTGGTGGGGCCACCGCATCCCGGTGTGGTACGGGCCCAACGGCGAGATCGTGTGCGTCGGCCCGGACGAGGAGCCCCCGGGTACCGAGGAGCAGGGCTGGCGCCAGGACGAGGACGTACTCGACACCTGGTTCTCCAGTGGACTGTGGCCGTTCTCCACGCTCGGCTGGCCCGACCAGACCACCGACCTGGAGCGCTTCTACCCGACCAGCGTGCTGGTGACCGGGTACGACATCCTGTTCTTCTGGGTGGCTCGGATGATGATGTTCGGGCTGTACGCGACGAACGGCCAGCCTCCGTTCAACGTCGTGGCGTTGCACGGCATGGTCCGCGACCAGCACGGTAAGAAGATGTCGAAGTCGTTCGGCAACGTGGTCGACCCGTTGGACTGGATCGACCGGTTCGGCGCCGACGCGACCCGGTTCACCCTCGCCCGGGGCGCCAATCCGGGTTCGGACGTGCCGGTCAGCGAGGAGTGGTGCCAGGGCTCGCGCAACTTCTGCAACAAGCAGTGGAACGCCACCCGGTACGCGCTGCTCAGCGGCGCGACGCTGGAGGGCGACCTACCGCCGGCGTCGGAGCTGACCGCCGTCGACCGGTGGGTCCTGTCCCGGCTGCAGCACGTGACGGCGCAGGTCGACGAGCAGTTCGAGGCGTACGAGTTCGCCAAGGTCTGCGACACGCTCTACCACTTCGCGTGGGATGACGTCTGCGACTGGTACCTCGAGCTCACCAAGCCGATTCTGGGATCGGGTGACGAGCAGGCCGCCGCGCGGACGCGGCGCGTACTCGGTCATGTCCTCGACCAGTTGTTGCGCCTGCTGCACCCGGTGATCCCGTTCGTGACCGACGAGCTGTGGTGTGCGCTCACCAGCGTTCGCGGGACCGCGGACGAGGTCGAGGCCGTAGACGGGGGCACCGCACTGCAGCTGGCCGGGGTGCACTCGGTCATGGTGTCCGCCTGGCCGGTGGCCGACCCGTCATACGTCGACGACGAGGCGGAGGCGGAGCTGGCCGCCCTGCAGCGGGTCGTCACGGAGGTCCGGCGCTTCCGCTCCGACCAGGGCGTCAAGCCGGGTCAGCGGGTGAGCGCCCGGCTCGTCGACCTCGTCGGCCTCGCCGCGCACGAGCCGTTGATCCGTTCGTTGGCGCGCCTCGACGATGCCGGTGCCGACTTCGCGGCCACCGCGACGCTGGCGGTCGGCGGGGGAGTCGGCGTGGAGTTGGACACCCGTGGCTCGATCGACGTCGCCGCTGAGCGGGCCCGCCTGCGCAAAGACCGGGCGGCCGCCGAGAAGGAGGCGGCGCAGTGCCGCGCCAAGCTCGACAACCCGGCGTTCGTCGGTAAGGCGCCCGAGCAGGTCGTGGGCAAGATCCGTGACCGGCTGGCCGCGGCCGAGGCGGAGCTGGACCGGCTGAGCCAGCAGCTTGACGCTCTGCCGTCACTCGACACACCGCCGGCGGCGTGACATGAGTTCAGAGCGGTTTACCGAAGCCGAGCGGGAGCTCGAGGCTCGCGGAAGCACCCGTATGGTCTTCGAGCTGGGGCGGGTCGAGGGGCTGCTGGAGATGCTCGGCGACCCGCAGAAGTCGTACCCGTCGATCCACGTCACCGGCACCAACGGCAAGACGTCGACGGCGCGGATGATCGACGCGCTGCTGCGTGCGCACGGCCTACGTACCGGTCGCTACACCAGCCCGCACCTCAAGACCGTACGCGAGCGGATCACCATCGAGGCCGAGCCGATCGGTGAGGAGCGCTTCGCCGACGTGTACGACGAGGTTGCTCCGGTCGCTGCGCTCCTCGACGAGCGCTCCGACGAGAGCCTGACCTACTTCGACATGACCACGACGATGGCGTTTGCCGCGTTCGCCGACGCGCCGGTCGATGTGGCGGTCGTCGAGGTCGGTCTGGGCGGCGTGGACGACTCGACCAACGTGCTGCACGCCGGTGTCTGCGTCATCACCCCGATCGGCCTTGATCACCAGGAGTGGCTCGGCGACACCATCGAGGACATCGCACTGGCAAAGGTCGGCATCGTCCACAAGGGCGCGACGCTGATCTCTGCCGCCCAGCCCGACGAGGCGATGCGCCCGATCGTGGAGCACTGCACCGAGGTCGACGCCACGATCGCGCGGGAGGGCAGCGAGTTCGGGGTGCTGGGACGCTCGCTCGCGGTCGGAGGGCAGGTCGTCACCCTGCAAGGCCTGTCCGGGGTGTACGACGACGTGTACCTGCCGCTGCACGGGGCGCACCAGGCGCAGAACGCCGCGGTCGCCCTTGCCGCGGTCGAGGCGTTTCTCGGCGCCGGCGCGGAGAAGTCGCTCGACCCGGAGACCGTGCGGGCAGGGTTCGCGGCAGCCACCTCGCCCGGCCGGCTGGAACGGGTACGCAGCTCGCCGACGATCCTGCTCGACGCCGCCCACAACCCGCACGGCATGGCAGCGACGGTGCAGGCGCTGGTGGACGAGTTCGACTTCCGGCAGCTGGTCGCCGTGGTGGCCACCCTGCAGGACAAGGACGCGCGGGGCATCCTCGAGCTGCTCGAACCGGTGGTCGACTCGGTGGTCATCACGCGTAACACGTCGCCGCGCGCGATGCCCGCGGCGCAGCTCGCCGTGATCGCCACCGAGATCTTCGGAGAAGAGAGGGTACAGGTGGAGCCTCGACTCCCGGACGCCATCGAGGCGGCCGTCACGCTCGCCGAGGCTGACTTGGACGCGGAGCTGAGCGGCGCCGGTGTGGTGATCACCGGCTCCGTGTTCACGGTGGCCGACGCCCGGGGGTTGCTGAAGCGATGAGTGAACCGCAGCCCGGTCTTCGTAACCCCCTGGCCGCGGTTCGCGGAGCGGGGGCGGGCGCGCTCGTCACCGAGGCTCTCGTTCTGCTGCTCGCGATCGCTCCACTGGCGCGGGTGGGCGGGGTGCAGCGGGGGCCCGCGATCGGGCTCGTCGTTGCCCTGGCCGTGGCTGCCGGCATGCTGGCCGGGCTACTGCGTCATCCGTGGGCGTGGTGGGCCGGTCTGGCCGTCCCGTTGGGTCTGCTCGCCGGCGGCTTGCTGCACTGGTCGCTGGGCGTGCTCGGAGTCGTGTTCGCGCTGCTGTGGGCGTACATGCTCAATGTCCGCCGTGCGATCCTGGCCAACCGCCCCTCATGAGAGTGGTGGGTTAGTTCGCCGCCCTGACCGTGACCACCGTCAGGGGTGGACCTCCCAGTGGGTCAGGGCGATCGCGTGGCCGTCCGGGTCGCGTAACGTCGCCGCCCACTGCTCCAGTTGTTCGCCCTGGTTGACCACGCGGGGAGCGTGCATGAACTCAACGCCCTCGCGGCGCAGCCGCTCGTAGGCCTCGTGTACGTCGTCGACCTCGAGATTGAGGTGCACGACCCGGCGGTCGACCGGTCGGGTGTCGGCGACCTGGCGCAGCAGGATCCGGGCGTTGCCGGAGACGAGGATGGCGCTGCCCATCCCGCCGTCGATCTCGGTGAGCCCCAGCAGGTCACGGTAGAAGGTCAGCGACTGCTGCAGGTCGGACACGATCACCGTCACGCTGACGTTGTGGACTCCGCTGAGGCCCTGCTTGGCATCCTCGGGTGCGTCGGCCAGGTACGAGGCCACGTACAGGTTGGGCTGGACCGCTTCCTTGCCGGCCGCTTCGGCGTCGCTGGCGTCGGCCGCAGCGGCTTGCTCGTCCGGGACCGGCGACGGTGTGGGCACGGCGAACTGGGCAGGGTCCGCCCTGGTGAATCCAGGCACCCGGCGTGGTAGTGGCGACGGGGACTCGGGGTCGGCGGTCGGTGGTTGCGCCGGGGCGGGTTCGACAGGCACGAACTCGATCGCTGCCAATTTGGCCTCCATGACCGGCTTGGCCTCCACGACGCCCGACTGGGTTTCCAGCGGCTGGCTAACCGGTGGTACAACCTGTGACGCGGCGGTGGCCACCGGCACGACGGCATCCACCGAGTCGGTGGGCGCGGTCTGGCGACGTGGCCGGGGACTGGGGCGGCGCCGGGGCGGTGCCGCCGTCGCCACCGCCTCGGATACCGGTGCCGCGGTTGAGGACTCGGATGGGTGCGCCGCTGAGACCGCTGCCGGTGAGGCCACTGCCGCGGGGACCGGGATCTCCTCGGACGGGGCCGGCTCCGCCTGGCGCTCCGGCGACTCCTCGACCACCACCGGCTCGGTCACGGAGGCCTGCTCGGCGAGGGGCTCGTCGACCGGGTACCCCTCGTAGTCCGCTCCCTCGTAGTTCCTGCCTTCGTAGTTCCTGTCCTCGTAGCCCGTGTTCTCGTAGTCCGTGCTCTCGTCGAGGTAGTCCTTTTCCGGGTAGGGCGAGTAGCTCACGTCGTCCATGGCGAGGTCGTGATGGTCCCGCACGTGGTCCCAGAGCACCTGGAGCCGTCGTGGATTGCCGTTGGGGATCAGGACCGGCAGGGTGGCGCCGACGTCGGGCCACTTGCCCACCGGCACGCTGGCGTCGCGTATCCGCACCACGGCGTTGTGGACGCCCTGCGCGTTGACCACCAGATGAAGATCAGCACGGCCGGTGACGCCCGTCGTCGGGGGCGGCGAAGACTGGCTCACGTGGGCCGTGCCGAAGACGTCGGGGCGGTTGGCCCGGATGCTCGACAGCCCGATCACGACAGGCCCCAGCAGCCCGACCGCGACACCCAGCGCGGCGATCGGGACGCTGCTCATACCGGTGCCGCAGCACAGCACGAACAGCCCCGCCGTGAACAAGCCGCACACCAGGAAGCCCTGACGCGCCGATAGTGACCAACGACTGGCAGTCGCCAAAGTTGACCTCCCCGGGTCCCGGAAGCCAGGCTAGGCCGCGTCGAGCGACGAAGGAAAGACTATGCGCCCCGGTGGATGTGCGCTCGCCGCGTACACCGCCCCCGTCGGTCGCGATCATGGGACCGATAGGCTCGCTGGGTAACGGAATGTAACGCTTGGAGGAGGGCACGTGGGCGAGCGCACGCTCGTACTGGTCAAGCCGGACGCGGTCCGTCGCGGACTGGTCGGTGGGATCATCAGCAGGTTCGAGCGCAAGGGGCTGACCATCGACGAGATGCGTCTGCGCACGATGGACGCCGCTCTCGCCGACGAGCACTACGCAGAGCACGTCGACAAGCCGTTCTACCCGCCGTTGAAGGAGTTCATGACGAGCGGTCCGCTGGTCGCGATGGTCCTCTCCGGTGACCAGGCGATCGACGTGGTGCGGGCGTTGACCGGTGCGACCGATGGGCGTAAGGCGGCTCCAGGCACGATTCGCGGTGACTTTTCACTGTCCAACCGGGAAAACCTCGTACACGCATCCGACTCCCCGGAAAGCGCCAAGCGGGAAATCGAGCTCTGGTTCCCCGAACTCGATTAGCTGGCGTCCTCACGAAAATTGGCCAGGTCTTCACGAAAACTCGGTATGGCCCGGCGGGCGGTGCCCGTGGTTCGGTGGCGCCGAAGCGGACGAGGGGCAACTGTTCATCACGGCGACACTCCGTGATCGGATGGAGCCGATAGACCTCCCATGACGGCACATGGACCGATTGGGAGAGTGACCGTGACCTCTGGAAACTGGAGCCGGCGCCGGGTGCTAGGCGCCACCGCGGCAGCGACGCTCGGATCCGCCGCCGGCCCGGCGCTGCTGTCGGGTCGCGCGGCGGCGTTCGTACCGACCGGGCGGCCGGTGCTCACGCACGGCGTACAGAGTGGTGACGCCGTCGGTGACTCCGCCTACGTGTGGACCCGCGCCGACCGGATCGGGCGGATGCTCGTCGAGGTGAGCGAGCGGCCGGACTTCCGCCACGCCCGGTGGCTGCGTGGCCCGCTGCTCACCCCGGACACCGACTACACCGGCAAGCTGCGCCTGACCGGCCTGCGCCCGGGCCAGAAGACCTTTTACCGGGTACGGGTGGAAGCCGACCAGGGGCTGCGCAGTGAGCCGCTGGCCGGCTCGCTGGCGGTGCCCGGCGGCCATGACGGCATCCGGTTCGTGTGGACCGGCGACATCGCCGGCCAGGGCTACGGCATCAACCCGGATATCGGCGGCATGCGGATCTTCCGCGCCATGCGCGACGTGAAGCCGGACTTCTACCTGTGCAGCGGTGACACGATCTACGCCGACGGCGTCATCCCGGAGACCGTGGCGCTGCCCGACGGTCGGGTCTGGCGCAACATCACCACGCCGGCCAAGAGCAAGGTCGCTGAGACGCTCGACGAGTACCGCGGCAACTACGCCTACAACCTGCTCGACGCCAACCTGCGGGCGCTTGCCGCCGAGGTGCCCCAGATCAACCAGTGGGACGACCACGTGGTGCGCAACAACTGGTACCCGGGGCAGATCCTCGCCGACGACCGGTACACCGAGAAGCGTGTCGACGTACTGGCGGCGCGGGCCAAGCGGGCCTTCCACGAGTGGGTCCCCGTACCGGAGGGTCCGATCTACCGCAAGCTGTCCTTCGGGTCGCTGCTGGACGTGTTCATCCTGGACATGCGCACCTACAAGGACCCCAACGACGGCAACGTTTACGCCGACCCCGAGCGCGGCCTGCTCGGCCAGGAGCAGCGCGAGTGGCTGATCCGCGAACTGACGCGGTCGCACGCCACCTGGAAGGTCATCGCCAACGACCTGCCGCTCGGCCTGGTGGTGGGCGACGGGCCCGGCAGGTTCGAGGCCGTCGCGCAGGGCGACAACGGCGCCCCGAAGGGCCGGGAGTTGGAGTTCGCCGAGATCCTGCGGACGGTTCACCAGCGGCGCGTCGAGAACATCGTGTTCCTGACGGCCGACGTGCACTACACCGCCGCTCACCACTACGACCCGGCCCGGGCTGCGGTCGGCGACTTCACGCCGTTCTGGGAGTTCGTGTCCGGGCCGGCCAACGCCGGCGCGTTCGGCCCGAACGCCCTCGACGGGACGTTCGGGCCCGAGGCGGTGTTCGTGCACGCGCCGTCGCGCCAGAACGCCTCGCCGGCCGAGGGGTTCCAGCACTTCGGGGAGGTCGACATCGACCGGCACAGCCAGGCGCTGACCGTACGGCTCCGCGATCTTGACGGCCAGGCGCTCTGGACGAAGACGCTCCCGGCGGCCTGAGTTCCTTGCGGCCCTTGGACACTTGGCGGGCCTGTATCGCCGCCAAGTGTCCAAGATCGGGGAAGGATCGGGGGCTGGGCGCGTTGTAATCACTGTGAGGAGTACCGAGTGATTCGGGTACTCTTGACGAGCACAGGCGACGACCCGGCCATCACCGGCGAGCCTCCGGAAGAAAGGGCCCCCGGGCCTGAGTAGAACCGGACGGGACGGCCCGTTACAGCCGATCGACGAGCGGGCGCTCGATCCAGGGCGCCAAGCGGGGTGGTACCGCGGGCTTCGGCTCGTCCTCGCACCGGCACGAGCAATACCGGAGCGAGGAGACCGACCACCATGTCGTACCCGAAGAACGCGCCCGCCGGCGTCCCGGCGAGCCCCGACCTGCCCGAGGTGGAGCGGCGGGTGCTCGACTACTGGCGCGCCGACCGTACGTTCGAGGCGTCGGTCGAGGCCAGGCCGGCCGGTGAGAACGGATCCAACGAGTTCGTCTTTTATGACGGGCCGCCGTTCGCCAACGGCATGCCCCACTACGGCCACCTGCTGACCGGCTACGTCAAGGACGCGGTGCCGCGCTACCAGACGATGCGCGGGCGACGGGTCGAGCGGCGCTTCGGCTGGGACACCCACGGCCTGCCCGCCGAGGTCGAGGCGGAGAAGCAGCTCGACATCTCCACCAAGGCGGAGATCCTCGCGCTCGGCGTGGACAAGTTCAACGCCGCCTGCCGCGAGTCGGTGCTGCGCTACACCTCGGAGTGGGAGCGCTACGTCACCCGCCAGGCCCGCTGGGTCGACTTCGAAAACGACTACAAGACGCTCGACCCGGACTACATGGAAAGCGTCATGTGGGCGTTCAAGACGCTCCACGAAAAGGGCCTGATCTACGAGGGTTTCCGGGTGCTGGCGTACTGCTGGCGCTGCGAGACCCCGCTGTCCAACACCGAGACCCGCATGGACGACGTGTACCGCGACCGGCAGGACCCGGCGGTCACCGTCAAGTTCCGCCTGGAGACCGGTGAAGACCTGCTGGTCTGGACCACCACGCCGTGGACGCTACCGTCCAACCTGGCCGTGGCCGTCGGACCGGACATCGAGTACGCGGTGTACGCCGAAGACGGGCAGCGCTACGTCCTCGGCGCGGCGCGGGTCGGCGCGTACGAGAAGGAACTGGCGAACGCCACCCGGGTCGGCACCGTCTACGGTCGGGACCTGGTCGGCCGGCGGTACACGCCGCTGTTCGACTTCCTCACCGAGCAGGCCGGCCCGAACGCCTTCCAGGTGCTGCCGGGCGACTTCGTCACCACCGAGGACGGCACCGGCGCCGTGCACATGGCGCCCGCGTTCGGTGAGGACGACCAGCTCACCTGCACCGCGGCCGGCATCCCGACCGTGGTGACCGTCGACGAGCGCACCCGCTTCACGTCGCTGGTCCCCCCGTACGAGGGGCTGCAGGTCTTCGAGGCCAACAAGCCGATCCTGCGCGACCTGAAGGAGCGGGGCGTCGTGGTGCGCCACGACACCTACACCCACTCGTATCCACACTGCTGGCGCTGCGACACCCCGCTGGTCTACAAAGCGGTGTCGTCGTGGTTCGTCGCCGTGTCGACGTTCCGCGACCGGATGGTCGAGCTCAACCAGCAGATCAACTGGGCGCCGGAGCACGTCAAGGACGGCCAGTTCGGCAAGTGGCTGGCCGGCGCCCGCGACTGGTCGATCAGCCGCAGCCGGTTCTGGGGTTCGCCGATCCCGGTCTGGAAGTCCGACAACCCGGAGTACCCGCGCGTCGACGTCTACGGCTCGCTGGACGAACTGGAGCGCGACTTCGGCGTGCGCCCGAGCGACCTGCACCGGCCCGGCATCGACGAGCTGACCAGGCCCAACCCCGACGACCCCACAGGTAAGTCGACCATGCGTCGGGTACCGGAGGTGCTCGACTGCTGGTTCGAGTCGGGCTCGATGCCGTTCGCCCAGGTGCACTACCCGTTCGAGAACCGCGACTGGTTCGAGCACCACTACCCGGGTGACTTCATCGTCGAGTACACCGCGCAGACCCGGGGTTGGTTCTACACGCTGCACGTCCTGGCGACGGCGCTGTTCGACCGGCCGGCGTTCCTTAACTGTGTCGTACACGGCACGCTGTTGGGCGAGGACGGCCGCAAGATGTCCAAGACGCTGCGTAACTACCCGGACGTCTACGGGACGTTCGACAAGTACGGCGCGGACGCGATGCGGTGGTTCCTGGTCTCCTCGCCGGTGCTGCGGGGCGGGGACATGTCGGTGACCGAGACGGGTATCCGTGACGCGGTTCGGCAGGTGCTGCTGCCGCTGTGGAACGTCTGGTACTTCTTCTCGCTCTACGCCAACGCCGAGGGCTACGAAGCAAAACGACGCACCGACACCGCACCGGAAGGCGACGCTGACGCCGCAGGCAACCTGCTCGACCGGTACGTCCTGGCCAAGACCGGTGAGCTGGTCGCGGACGTGACGCGGCAGATGGACGCCTACGACCTGTCCGGGGCGTGTACGACGGTGCGCTCCTACCTGGACGCGCTGACCAACTGGTACGTGCGCCGCTCCCGCAACCGGTTCTGGACCGGCGACCGGGACGCGTTCGACACGCTGTACACCGTCCTGGAGACGCTTTCGCGCGTGGTGGCGCCACTGGCGCCGATGACGGCGGAGGAGATCTGGCGTGGCCTGACAGGTGGCCGGTCGGTGCACCTGGCCGACTGGCCCGACGCGGCTGAGTTCCCGGCTGACCATGAGCTGGTCGCGTCGATGGACGCCGTCCGCGACGTCTGCTCGGCGGCGCTGTCGCTGCGCAAGGCCCGCGGACTGCGGGTGCGGCTACCGCTACCGACGTTGACCGTCGCGACGCCCGACGCGGCGCGGTTGCGGCCGTTCGCCGACCTGGTCGCAGACGAGGTCAACGTCAAGGACGTCGGCTTCACCGATGACCTGAGCCGGTACTGCCAGCAGGTGCTGACCGTCGTACCGCGGGCGCTCGGCCCGCGCGTGGGTGGCCAGGTGCAGCAGGTCATCAAGGCGGTCAAGGCGGGGGACTGGTCACTGGTCGACGGGGCGCCGGTCGCCGCCGGGGTCACCCTCCAGCCCGGAGAGTACGAGCTGAAGCTGGTGGCCGCGGATGCCGACAGTTCGGCCCCGCTGCCGGGCGGTGAGGGTGTGGTCGTACTCGACACCGCCGTCACCCCGGCGCTGGCCGCCGAGGGGCTGGCCCGCGACGTCGTTCGCGTCGTGCAGTTGGCCCGCCGGGAGGCCGGGCTCGACGTGGCCGACCGGGTCGCGCTCGTCATCGACGCGCCGGCCGAGGTGGTCGCCGCGGTCGAGGCGCACCGGGACTTTCTCGCCGCCGAGACGCTCGCGGCGTCGGTGACCTTCGGGGACACCGGCGACGGCGGGTTCGAGGGCGAGGCGGGCGAGGGCGAGAAGGTTCGCGTGGCGGTCCAGCCGGTCTGAGTTCACCGGGCACTTTGCGGGGTCGTCCGGCCCCGCAAAGTGCCCATGGTCGTGGGCTGCCGTAACCTGACGGCCGTGCTCGAGCTGTACGGGTTTGGCAAGGCCATGGTGGCGCCGGTGATGCGCGCACTCTGGCGGCCGAAGGTGACCGGCTTGGAGAACCTGCCCCGTACCGGTCCGGTGATCCTGGCCAGCAACCACCTGTCGGTGGTCGACTCGTTCATCATTCCGATCATGGTGGACCGGCCGGTCTACTTCCTGGCCAAGAACGAGTACTTCCAGACGCCGGTCATGCGGACGATCATGACCGGGCTCAACCAGATCCCGGTCGACCGTTCCGGCGGCCGGGCCAGCCTGATGGCGCTGGACGCGGCCCTGCCGGTACTGCGTGACGGCCAGGTGCTCGGCATCTTCCCCGAAGGCACCCGCTCGCCGGACGGGCGGCTGTACCGGGGTCGGCCGGGGGTGGCCAAGCTCGCTCTCGACGCCGGGGCGACGGTGCTTCCGGTCGGCCTGGTGGGCACCGACAAGATCCAA
Organism: Dactylosporangium sp.; assembly: GCA_025965915.1. Lineage (GTDB taxonomy): Bacteria > Actinomycetota > Actinomycetes > Mycobacteriales > Micromonosporaceae > Planosporangium. The sequence continues at coordinate 13,672 of JAOPWA010000470.1, forward strand.
CCGATCGGGGCCCGGCTGCCCCACGTCGGTACCCGGGTCGAGATGCGGGTCGGTGCGCCGCTGGACCTGTCACGCTGGCGCGACACCAAGGTAGACAGCCGGGTGCTGCGCGAGATCAGCACATTACTCATGGCCGAGATCCAGAAGCTGACCGGGCAGGAGTACGTGGGCCGGTACGCGCCGCGGCGCGTGAGCGGTGACGCCGTAGCGAGCTGAGGCTCGTTTTCGGGCCACCGGGGCCGCCCGCGTAGGCTGAGGCGTTATGAGTGTGGAGTCCGTTGCCGGTGCTGGCGCAGTCGCGGCGCAAACTGTCTGGTCCCAGCTCGAGCAGCTGCTGCCCAAGGTGAGCAAGCCGATCCAATACGTCGGCGGCGAACTCGGAGCGGTGGTGAAGGACTGGGACGCCACCACCGTGCGGTGGGCCTTGTCCTACCCCGACGCGTACGAGGTCGGCCTGCCAAACCAGGGTGTGCAGATCCTGTACGAGGTGCTCAACGAGCAGCCCGACGTGCTGGCCGAGCGTACGTACGCGGTCTGGCCCGATCTCGAGGCGCTCATGCGCGAGCACGGGGTCCCGCAGTTCACCGTTGACAAGCACCGGCCGGTCCGCGCCTTCGACCTGTTCGGGATCTCGTTCGCGACCGAGCTGGGTTACACCAACATGCTCACCATGCTCGACCTGGCCGGGATCCCGTTGTCGGCCGCCGACCGGGACGAGCGCGACCCCGTCGTCATCGCCGGTGGGCACGCGGCGTTCAACCCCGAGCCGATCGCCGATTTCATCGACGCCGCCGTACTGGGTGACGGCGAGGAGGCGGTCCTCGAGATCACCGCGATCGTGCGCGACTGGAAGGTCGAGGGCTGCCCGGGTGGCCGCGACGAGCTGCTGCTGCGCCTGGCCCGCACCGAGAGCGTGTACGTGCCGCGCTTCTACGACGTCGACTACCTGCCCGACGGGCGTATCCAGCGGGTCGTACCCAACCGGGCCGACGTCCCCTTCCGGGTGCACAAGCGCACCACGATGGACCTCGACGCGTGGCCGTACCCGAAGAAGCCCCTGGTCCCACTCGCCGAGACGGTGCACGAGCGGTACGCGGTGGAAATCTTCCGTGGCTGTACCCGTGGCTGCCGGTTCTGCCAGGCGGGCATGATCACGAGGCCGGTCCGGGAGCGCAGCATCACCACGATCGGGGAGATGGTCAAAGAAGGCCTCGAGTTCAGTGGTTTCGGCGAGGTTGGGCTTTTGTCGCTTTCCTCCGCAGACCACTCGGAGATCGGCGACATCTGCTCCGGGCTGGCCGACCAGTACGAGGGCACGAACGTGTCCCTGTCGCTGCCGTCCACCCGGGTGGACGCATTCAACATCGACCTGGCCCAGGAGTTGTCGCGCAACGGGCGGCGCACCGGGCTGACCTTCGCGCCGGAGGGCGGCTCGGAGCGGATCCGTAAAGTGATCAACAAGATGGTGTCGGAGGAGGACCAGATCCG
>JAOPWA010000474.1 GCA_025965915.1 Dactylosporangium sp.
CGTCGCCGGGAACGTACGCGAGGCGGCGGTGCAGGTCGGCGAGGTCGCGCCACGGGTCGCCGCCGAGCAGTCGGGCGGTACCCGCGTCGGCGCGCAGGAGCCCCAGGAGTACCCGGATGGTGGTGGATTTACCGGCGCCGTTCGGGCCGAGGAAGCCGTGCACCTCGCCGGTGCTGACGGTCAGATCGAGACCGTTCAGCAAGGGCGATCCGACGGCCTAACCGTCGTCCTGGATCTCCCGCAGCCGCGCCTCGGCGAGCGCCGCCAAATCGACCTCCCCGGCCCGGTGCGCTGCCGCCACGGCCTGCGCCAGTAGCGCCTGGGCGTCTGCGACGGCGACATGGCGGGCCGCCTCCTCACCTGCGAGCAGCCAGCCCCTGGCCGCCCGGGGCCAGTCCTCAACCGCCGCCGCGTGCGCCGCCATCGCCTCCGGCCGGTGGTCGAGCAGCTCAACGGCGCGCGCGTGGTGCACGACCCGTATCGGCGCCGGCGTCGTCGCGTACAGCACCTCGCGCACCACGTCATGGGCGAACTCGTAGCCGTCGTCGGCCGGCATGAGCAGTCCCGCGGACAGGGCGACCTCGCAGTGCCCGGCGGACTGCTGCAGCGGCAGGTCGACCAGCCGGGCGAGGGTCGCGGGGTCGACGGTCACACCCAGCACCGCGGCGGCGCGCAGGACCTGCTCGGTGTTCTCCCCCACGCGCCGTAGTCGGGCGAGTACGGCGGCCTCCAGCGACGCCGGCACCCCGGTCCCTCCCGCGGCGAGGTCGAGTAGCGTCTCCACCACGAACAGTGGGTGGCCGCGGGTACGGTCACGGATGTCGCCGGCCAGCTCGGCCCACCCGGCCTCGGTGACCAGCCGCGTGACCGCCGCCGGCGGCAGCGGTCCGAGGTCCAATCGGGTCGCGACATCGGCCAGCGACTCCAGCACGGCGTCACCCTCCGCCGTGCGTACGGTCGCGACGACGAGCAGTCGGGTACCCGCGCCGCGGGTGAGCTCACGTAGCAGCCGGACGGTGGCCGACCCGGCGTTGTGCAGATCGTCGAGCAGCAGCAGTACGGGTTGATGCTCGGCCAGCGCACACAGGAAGCCGGTGGCCGCCTCATCGGCCAAGCGTCGCCGCAGCGTTCGGCTGGTCGGCGCGGCGAGCACCGGCCCGAGCACCGATGCCACCCGCGGCACGAGCGCGGCGAGCGTGGCGGCCCGCTGACCGGCCAGCCGGCGCAGGAGGTCGGGCGCCAGATGCGCCGCGTGGTGACCGATGGCCTCCACGAACGGCTGCAGCAGCAGCGAGCGCTCGGCTTCCTGGCAACGGGCCGACAGGACCGTACCGCCGGTGTCACCGGCCAGCCGTACCGTCTCGGCGGCCACCCGCGTCTTACCGATGCCGGCCTCGCCGGCGATGAGGACGAGGCCCGGCCGCCCGCGCACCGCCGCCCCCCACGCCGCGCCGAGCCGGAACACCTCGGACTCGCGACCAACGAACGCAACGCGGTCCGGGGTGGAGGGAGCCCTAACGCAGCCGGCGTTGGCCGCCCCGCCTGTAACCATGCCGCCAAGCCTAGGCGCGACGTGGCGCGAGGGTCGGGCGCTACCGCCCGACCCTCGCGCCGGTGCCCGTCGCTAGGACGCTGGACGGACTGTCAGCTGACATCAGTCACTGGAGGCGAAAATGGGTCCGTCCGATTCGGGTGATGCAGGCCGGTACGTCGGTCACCGGCCTGACCCCCGTCGCGTGATAGGCGCGGGTGAGTGCCCCGTACCCCACGTCACCTACTGCGGGGGTGGCGGAGGCGGCGGCTGGCGACGGCGTCTGACAAACATGACGACGAGCACGATTGCCAGCACGACGACCAGGCAGCAGCAGCCGAGCAACAGGCCCGAACCACCCGTGCGCGGCTGCCGGGCCAGCTCGTCACCGACCAGGGCGACACCCGGGCCGCTCTGTGCCCAGGCCGCTGCTGGCAGCAGCCACAGGGTCACGGTCGCAGCCATCATCGTCGCGAGCGACAGCCACCATCGCTTGACCGGTCCCATGCCAGATCCCTCCGCCGGCTGCGCCCGTGCGTACGGGTACTCCGATACCCTCGCGCAGCCCATCGCTAACCCGGTGGCGGTGCGGAGATCAACGTACCTGGGACAGCGAGACGGCGAACAGGTTGTCGGGGTCGGTCCACCAGCGGCGCAGCGCGAACCTGGCCGCGCCCAGTTCGCGCTCCAGCCCCTCGCGGCGGAACTTCGCCGACACCTCGGTGCGTACCTGCTCGCCGGCGTCGAACTCGACGACAAGGTCCAGCTCGGCGATCGGTACCCGCATCGCTTCCCGGGCCTCGAGACGCATCTCGATCCATTCGTTGGTCGGGTCCCACAGCGCCACGTGGTCGAACGCGTCGGGGTCGAACTCGGCGCCCAGTTCCCGGTTGACCACCCGCAGCACGTTGCGGTTGAACTCGGCGGTCACGCCGGCCGCGTCGTCGTAGGCGGGCACCAGGACACGTTCGTCCTTGACCAGGTCGGTGCCGAGCAACAGCCATTCGCCGGGTTCGAGGGCCGCGCGCAGGCCTACCAGAAAATCGTGGCGCTCCGCCGGCAGCAGGTTGCCGATGGTGCCGCCGAGGAAGGCGACGAGCCGGGTGCCGCCGCCCGGCAGCCGGTGCAGGTGCCGGGTGAAATCACCGACGATGCCGTGGACGGCGAGGCCCGGGTACTCGGCCGTGAGCATGGACACGGCCTCGCCGAGTGCGGCCGCGGACACATCCAGCGGGATGAACGCGCCCAGCGAGCCGTGGCGCGACAGCGCGTCGAGCAGCAGGCGCGTCTTCTCCGACGAGCCGGAGCCCAGTTCGACCAGCGTCTTCGCGCCGGTGATCCGGGCGATCTCCGGTGCGTGAGCCTGCAGGACGGCGCGCTCGGTGCGGGTCGGGTAGTACTCCGGAAGCCGGGTGATCTCCTCGAACAGCGCGCTGCCCCGGGCGTCGTAGAACCACTTCGGTGGCAGCCACTTCGCGCGGGCGGTCAGCCCGGTGCGGACGTCATCGCGCAGTGACCGCTCGAGGTCGCGGTCGTCGAGGTAGATCTCCAGATCGGGTGCGTTCACGGGCTGCCCCATTCGGTGATGTCGACGCGTGCGGGTGTGGCGACGACGAGCTTTCCTTCCGGTACGGGTTCCCAGCCGGGGTCGTCGTCCAGCGGCTCGGAACTGAGCAGTACATGTCCGGCGGTGCGGTGGACCGACAGGGCGTGACCGGCGGTGGTGGCGACGAC
>JAOPWA010000479.1 GCA_025965915.1 Dactylosporangium sp.
GTCGTGGTCGAGGCGCCCGACGGCCGGTTCGTCGCGTACTGCCTGGGCTGGTACGACGAAGCCGCACGCCAGGACGGTCAGATACCGCCGCTCGGGCCAGCTTTCGGTCAGGTGCCCGGGCGAGCCAGCAGCTTCTCGACCTCGTCCAATGTGGGCGGTTGGGCGCCCTTGCGGGTACATGCCAGGGCTGCGGCCGCGACGGCGAACCGCAGTGCCGAGGCCAGGCTCGCCCGGTCGAATCCGTCGGCCCGTAGCTCGACCAGGTGCAGGAACGCGGCCGTGAACGTGTCACCTGCGCCTACCGTGTCGGCCACCTCGACCGCAACACCCCCGACGTGTACGGGTTCCTGCCCGCGCGGCACCGCGACCGCTCCATCCGCGCCGGCGGTGACGAGTACGAGCGTCAGGTCGTGCTCGTCAAGCCATCGTCGGGCCACATCGAGCGGGTCTTCGTCGGGGTACAGCCAGGCCAGGTCGTCGTTGCTGGCCTTGACGACGTGGGCGGCGTCGAGCCAGGCCCTGACCTCCCGGCGGTAGATCTCCCGTTCGGGGAGCAGTGCGGCCCGGACGTTGACGTCGTAGGTGACCATGGCGTCGCCGCGATGCGCCGTGATCCATTCGCGCAGGACGGCGGCGGCGGGGGGCAGGATGCTGGCCAGGGAACCGATGTGCAGCCCCCGCGTGCCGGGCGGCAGGACGTTGGGCAGTTCTCCCGGTGACCACTGCCAGTCGGCGGTGCCGTTGACGTAGAACTGGTAGTCGGCGCTTCCGCGTTCGTCGAAGGCCACGACGGCGAGGGTGGTCGGCTCGGTGGCCGAGACGGCCAGTGAGAGATCGACGCCGGCGTCGAGAAGGTACGACCGCAGTTGCCGCCCGAAGTTGTCAACGGACAGCCGGCAGGCCAGGGCGACGGGGGTGCCGAGCCGGGCAAGTGCGACGGCCGTGTTGGCCGGGCCGCCCCCGTACGCAGCGCGCCAGGTGGCGGGGGGGCCGGCCGGTACGAGGTCGATCAGAGCCTCGCCGCAAACCACGATCATCTCGTCCCCCTCGTATCCGTTACAGCCTGATCGCGCCGTCGCAGCCTACGAGGCAGCCCGTTCAGGCAGATGCCGTTATGACTATTGACGTCAATGTTTCCGGCGGGTCACAGTATGCGCCAACGTTGGCGCATGACAACGATGGCGCACTTGGTGTCGTGAGCGCAACGCCCCCATCCGGCCTATCTGATTGGCCTACCCCGAGGGGAGCACTCATGCCAGGTACCTCCCATAGAACAACCGGCCTGCTCGCGGCTGCTGCCGTGGCGACGTTGGCCCTCGCCGCCTGTGGCAGTTCGGGCGGTTCGTCGTCGGGCGGCGGAGCCGGAGCAGTCAAGATCGGCCTGATCACCAAGACCGAGACCAACCCGTTCTTCGTGAAGATGAAGGAGGGCGCGAAGAAGGAGGCCGACGCGAAGGGCGCCACCCTGATGACCGCCGCGGGCAAGTTCGACGGCGACAACGCCAGCCAGGTCACGGCGATCGAGAACATGGTGGCGGCCGGCGTGAAGGGCATCATGATCACGCCTAGCGACACCAAGGCGATCATCCCGGCGATCGAGAAGGCACGCGCCAAGAAGGTCCTCGTCATCGCGCTGGACACGCCGACCGACCCGCAGAGTGCGGTCGACGCACTGTTCGCCACCAACAACTTCACGGCCGGCGAGTTGATCGGCAAGTACGCCAAGGCGACCCTCGGTGACAAGCCCGCGAAGATCGCGACCCTCGACCTCGCGCCCGGTGTCACGGTCGGCGTGCTGCGCCACAACGGCTTCCTGTCCGGCTTCGGGGTGTCCGGCATCGACGCGAAGGCCAGCGCGCAGGCTACCGCCCCACAGGTCGTCTGCAGTCAGGACACCGCGGGTGACCAGGCCAAGGGGCAGACCGCGATGGAGAACTGCCTGCAGAAGAATCCCGACCTCAACCTGGTCTACACCATCAACGAGCCCGCCGCGCTCGGGGCAAATACCGCGCTGAAGGCCGCCGGCAAGGACAAGAACGTACTGGTGGTGTCCGTCGACGGCGGGTGCACCGGCGTCAAGGCCGTCCAGGACGGCAAGATCGCCGCGACCTCCCAGCAGTACCCGCTGAAGATGGCCTCGCAGGGCGTCGACGCCATCGTCGACTTCGCCAAGGGCGGCACGAAGGCGTCCGGCTACACCGACACCGGCGTCACCCTGATCACCGCCAAGAGCGCCGCGGGCGTCGACTCCAAAGACGTCCAGTTCGGCCTCGACAGTTGCTGGGGTTAGACCGACGTGCGCCGTGGCCGCGACCGCGGCCACGGCGTGTCAGGAAGACAGGTGTGACATGACGACCTCGACCCTGGCGCCGCCGGACCTGGCCGCGCCCTCACTGCGGCAACGCCTGCTCAGCGGGTCGACCCTGGGCCCCCTGGCGGCACTCGTCCTCGCCTGCGTGTTCTTTTCCCTCCGCAGCGACCGGTTCCTGACCGGCGGCAACTTCTCCCTGATCATCCAGCAGGTGATGGTGGTCGGCACGCTCGCGATTGGGCAGACGCTGATCATCCTCACCGCCGGTATCGACCTGTCCAACGGCGCCATCATGGCGCTCGGCTCGATCGTGATGACCCGGCTCGCCGTCCATAATGGAGTTCCGCCACTGCCGGCCCTCCTGCTCGGCTTCGGCGTGTGCACCGCCCTGGGCCTCGCCAACGGGCTGCTCGTCACGCGGGTGCCGCTACCGCCGTTCATCGTGACGCTCGGCATGCTCAACATCGCTTTCGCTCTCACCCACATCTACTCGCAGGAGCAGACCGTCACCGGCCTGCCGTCCCCGCTCACCGCGCTCGGTCAGACCTTCACCCTCGGCGGCACCGAGGTGACCTACGGCTCGATCATCACCATCGGGCTGTTCGGACTGTTCGCGTACCTGCTCGGCCAGACCGCGTGGGGCAAGCACGTGTACGCGGTCGGCAACAACCCCGAGGCCGCCCGGCTCACCGGCATTCCGACCAAACAACTTCTGATCGGCGTGTACGCGACCGCGGGCCTCGTATACGGCATCGCCGCCCTGCTCTCGGTCGCCCGTACCGGCGTCGGGGACCCGCAGGCCGGCCAGACCGACAACCTCGACAGCATCACGGCCGTGGTCCTCGGCGGCACCAGCCTCTTCGGCGGCCGGGGCTCCGTGGTCGGCACCCTGATCGGTGCGCTCATCGTCGGCGTGATCCGCAACGGGCTGCAGCTCATCGGCGTCGCGTCGATCTACCAGACGCTCATCACCGGCGTCCTGGTGATCCTCGCCGTCGCCCTCGACCAGATCTCCCGCAGGAGGACGCGATGACCGAACCGGTGCTGGCCGCGCGTGGGCTCGTCAAGAGGTACGGGCAGGTGACCGCCCTCGACGGCGCCGACCTCGAACTGCTGCCGGGCGAAGTCCTCGCCGTCATCGGTGACAACGGGGCCGGCAAGTCCACCCTCATCAAGGCACTGACCGGAGCGATCCAGCCCGACTCGGGCGAGATCAGGCTCGACGGTCAGCCCGTGCGCTTCCGCACTCCGCTGGAGGCGCGTCGGCACGGCATCGAGACCGTATACCAGGACCTCGCCGTCGCGCCGGCCCTGGACATCGCCAGCAACCTGTTCCTCGGCCGGGAGCAGCGCCGCAAGGGCATACTCGGGACCGTGTTCCGGATGCTCGACAAGCCCGGTATGCGGCAGCAGGCCGCCAAGCAGATGGCCGAGCTCAAGATCGGGTTGCGGTCGTTGACGCAACCGGTGGAGAGCCTGTCCGGTGGGCAGCGACAGGGCGTGTCGGTGGCTCGGGCCGCGGCGTGGGCGAGGCACGTGGTCATCATGGACGAGCCCACCGCCGCGCTCGGTGTCAAGGAGTCCGGCCAGGTGCTCGACCTGATCCGGCGGGTGCGTGACCGTGGCCTGCCGGTCGTACTGATCAGCCACAACATGCCGCACGTGTTCGAGATCGCCGACCGCATCCACGTGCAGCGGCTGGGGCGACGGGTGGCCGTGGTCCGGCCGTCGGAGCACTCGATGGCGGAGGTCGTGTCGATCATGACCGGTGCGCTCACCATCGACGCCAGCGACCACGACCGCACGGTGGTGGTCGACGAGTCCGCCGCCGCCGCGGCGGGCGTCACCGGCCGGTCGGACCCTGACCAGTAAGATCGTTTGACAATGAGCCAGCGGCCGACCCTCAAGGACGTGGCCCGGGAAGCGGGCGTCAGCATCAAGACCGTCTCCCGGGCCCTCAACGACGAGCCGCGCATCAGCCCCGAGACCCGGAGTCGGGTTCTCGAGGTCGTCGAGGCCCTCGGGTTCCGGCCCAACATCCTCGCGCGCCACATGCGAGCGGGTGCCCGTGACCGTGCGGTCGCACTGGTCATACCCGATATGGCCAACCCGTTCATCGGGTCGGTGGCGGCCGGGGTCGAAAGCGTCATCCGTGAGCACGGGCTGACCCTCCTCGTGGGCTCCTCGGACGAGGACCCGGACCGCGAGCGGTCATTGGTCACGACATTTCTCGACCGGCAGCCCGCCGCTTTGTTCGTGGTGCCGACCGCGACCAGCGACCACGCGTACCTGCGCCCCGAGCGGCAGCGTGGCCTGCCGATCGTGTTCGTCGACCGGCCGCCGGTCCGGCTGACGGCGGACTGCGTGGTGAGCGCCAACTACGACGGCGCATTCTCGGCCGTCGCGCAACTGACGGCGCACGGCCATCGGCGGATCGCGTTCATCGGCGACCTGCCTGTCACCCTCTATACCGGGCAGGAGCGGTTTCGCGGATACCGCGCGGCGCTGGAGGCCGCCGGCCTGCGCCCCGAGCCGTCGCTCGTCGTACACGCCCATCTCGACAGCGCCGCGATGACGGGCCGACTGCTCGCGTTGCCCGATCCGCCCACCGCGATCTTCGCCGCCAACAACCTGGTCTGCATGGGCGTCGTCACCGCTCTGAGCCGGTCGCGGCGGTGGGATGTGGCTCTCATCGGCTTCGACGACTTCACCCTCTCCGACGCGTTCGACCCGGCCATCTCCGTGGTGGCGCAGGACACCACGCGGCTGGGGACCACGGCCGCCGGCCTCGCGCTGGCCAGGCTGCAGGGAGGCCGTGGCCGGGCCCGTACCGTCACGCTGCCCACCACGCTCATCCGCCGGGGCTCCGGAGAGGTCGCGGCGCCGGCACTCGTTTGACGAACTGGGGCACCTGCGCCCTTGGGTGGCGCAGATGCCCGAGTTCGTTGCTGCGCGGGGGGCTACCGGAGGCGCCGCCGGCGCACCATCACGCCCAACCAGCCGGCGAGGCCCTGAACCGCCGCCTCATCGCGCAGAAGTATCTCGAGGTCGCCGAGCTAGCCGCCTCCGAGCAGGGCGCAGCGACGAACAACGTGAGCGGTGACTTCGATCCGTTCTCTGTGCTCCGCTCGCGGATCCGACGTTGGCTACTCTCGAATCCGGTTGTCGAGGGCGTCCAGGTCGTCGCGCAACTGTGCGAGCAGGGTTACGTTGCGGCGGATGTCGAACGACTCCAGCCCCGCCAGGTCGAGGTCGCGTCGCAGCAAGGCGACAGCGAGATTGCGGAACTCGTACAGCTGTGGCGGGCGTTGGCCGCTGTTGGCCGCCCACTTGTCACAACTGTCGCGCAGGCCGAGGACCGCACTGCGCGTCGTCGCGTCCGCGCACATCCCGCCGGCGGAGTACAGCCAGGCGTTCAGCTTCTTGGCCACCTCGCCGCCGACCTCCGCCGTCAGGAGGGCGCGGTTGTGCGTCGACAGGGGTGCCATGGCCTCGAAGGCCGTCGGGTATGTCGCCAGTCGCGTCCGGTGCAGTTCGAGGGTCCGCGCCACTTTCGCCTCGACCAACTCCCGCTGGCGTTCCCGGCGGATCTGATCCCACGTCAACGCGCCGATACCGGTGGTGACGATGAGCGCGACGAATCCCGACAACAGGACCGTCGTGACTTCAGTAAGCACTGTGGAGCGTCCTCCCCGGTCCAGCGCCTGCGGTGGACCACGGTGGCACAACTTACCCGATATATATCGTTGTTGGCCGCTGCATAGGTCGGCCGGGCACAGGGGAAGCGGGTTTGGTCAGTCTGTTGGTCGGCCCGTTGGGTTCGGCGAAGGGACCCGGGAACGGCCGGTGGCGGGCCGGCTGTTGAGCCGACCCGCCACGAGGTTTGGATTGCCTACTTCCAGTACTTGCCGGACCACTTGTCGCCGGCCCAGTACGTGCCGGCCCAGTAGGTGCCGGCCCAGTACGTGCCGGTCCAGTAGTGGCTGGACCAGTCCTGGTCGACCCAGGTCGGCATGCCGCCCCAGGGGCCGCCCGACCAGGCGGCCGACGCCCAGGTCTTGGACGCCCAGGACTTGCCGGTCCAGCCGTCGCCGGCCATCCGGCGGTCCATCCAGACGCCGCCCTTCCAGGCGGTGCCGGCTGTGCTGTACTGCGCCCACACGGCGGCGGAGAACGGGCCGAACACGTCGTACTCACCGAGCAGCGGCGCGCCGTCGTGCGTGACGTGGATGGCGCCGCGACCCAGCTCGAGCGATCCGGAGCCGTAGGAACGCAGGTAGTTCTGCGTCACCGACGGGGTCGGCTTGGCCAGGGCCGCCGCCAGGTTGAGCTCGCCCAGCTTCTGGCTGGCGCCCAAGCCCTTGGTGATCGGCGTCGCCGACGACTTGAGTAGCGCCTTGACCTGGTCGGGTGTCAGGCTCGGCCGGTTCTGCAGCAGCAGCGCCACCGCTCCGGACGTGACCGCCGTCGCCTGGGATGAGCCGGTGCCCCTGAACAGTCGGTCGCCCACCCGGGCAAGGGGGAAGGCCTTGTCGATCGACGAACCCGGGTCGCGCAACGAGACGATCGACTCGCCGGGGGCGAGCAGGTCCACGTTGCGGCCGCTGGCGACCGAGCTGAACAGTGACAGCTCGTCATCGGCGTAGCTCTGGGTGCCCTTGGTCGACGCGGACCCCACCGACAGCACGAACGGGTCGTACGACGGGTTGGTCAGCGAGGTCGTGAGGTTGCCGGCGTTGCCGCCCGCCGCGACCACCACGATCCCGTTGCGCCAGGCGTTCTCCACGGCGAACGACAGCGGGTCGATGTAGGACGGCTGGGTGCTGTTGGTGCCGAAGGCGAGGTTGATGACCCTGATCGGGTTCGCCGGGTCGTCATTGCGGTGCTGCACAACCCAGTCCACCGCGGCCATCATCTGCGACACGTCGACCGCGCCGTTGGCCGTACCGACCTTGACCGAGGTCAGCTTCGCCTTCGGCGCGATGCCCGTGAACCCGGTCGCCGGGTCGTTGCCGACGATGATGCCGGCCATGTGCGTACCGTGGCCGTAGGTGTCCAGGTAGCGCACGGTCGAGCCCTGCGACTCGAACGACAGGTCGGGTCCGTTGACGATCTGGGCCGCCGGTAGGCCGGGCACCTGGACCACGCCGGTGTCGATCAGCGCGACGCCCACGCCGGCGCCGGTAGCGCCGCTGGGCGCTCCGATCATCGTTGCGACGTCGGTGACCTTCGTCGCGGTACTGGTGCTGGACCAGGCGGTCGCCTGCCAGACCCCGCCGGGTAACGGCGGGTGCGTCGACTGCGACTCCGCAGCCGCCGCGGGAATCGGCGCCGCCGCGGCCGGTGGTGTCGCCAGCACACCCGGTGCGGTGACGGCGGCAAGCGCGCCGACCGCTACCAACCAGCGAGCCGTGTGCGCTGCTTTCGTTCCATCTCGTGACACCGGATCTCCTTCCATGGGGGTCCGAACCCTTGTGCCGCTACTCCACGATCCGGCCCGGGTAACGGAATGTCACCGGCCTGCAACCGAAATCGTCCGAACCGAGCTGCCAAATACCGGGCCGGTGTACGACGGTGGACCGACAATGAACCATGCGGACCAAACACCCTCAGATGTGGTCGTGCGCTGCCGACCACGAAGGTGATGACGCCACGGCCAGCATGGAACGCCTCGTGAGCCAGGAGATGGGGCAGGGGCTCGCCCAGCCGGTCACCGATCCGGTGACCGGCGCGTATCCGCGTGCCCTCCTGCAGCCACGGCTGGACGAGGAGCTGGCGCGGGCGATCCGTGACGGCAGATCCTGCGCGGTCTTCCTGTTCGACGTCGACTTCTTCAAGACGGTCAACGACGCGTACGGGCACCTGCGCGGCGATGAGGTGCTCCATCAGCTCTCCGAGCGGGTCAAGGCGGTCGTACGCGGCGGGGACGCCCTCTTCCGCTACGGCGGCGACGAGTTCGTGCTCGTACTGCCCGGCACCGACCGTGCCGAGGCGATCGGTCTGGCGCTGCGGCTCACCGAGCAGGTCCGAACCCACGAGTTCGCCGGGCGGCCGCCGCTGCACCTGTCGATCAGCCTCGGGGTGGCGACCTATCCCGAGGACGCCGACGACACCGTCTCCCTGATCTCCTGCGCCGACCGGCGTAACTACCTCGCCAAGCGGCGGGGCCGGGGCGGGGCGGTCGCCGATGACGCCGACACCGACACCGGCGCCCGTACGGTCTCCTCGCGGCTTTGGGAGCGTGACGTCCCGATGGCCGTCGCCCAGGAGTTCCTGACCCGGCTGCTGATCGAGCGGCGGGGCGCGCTGCGGGTCACTGGTGAGCCGGGCGCCGGCTACACCCGGTTCCTGTCCGAGGTCGCCACGGTGGCGCGCCTGCGCGGGTTCACCGTCGTCACCGTCGCGCCCGACGGCGCCCCCGAGTCCGATCTGGACGTACCCGAAGGCGCCCACGTACTGCTCGTGAGCGATCTGGACACCGGCCGGCACGCCGCCGACGCCGTCGGGCGGCTCCTGTCCGCGGGCCACCCGCCGGAGGCGCTCGGACTGGTGTACGCGAGCACCGGAGTCGACCGTGCAGCTACCAACGCCGCAGCCGTCGGCCTACCACTGGTGGCCAGCGCCGAGCTGGCCCCATGGTCACCGGCGACGCTGCGTATCTTCCTGCGCAACACGCTGCAGGGCGAGCCCACCCGGACCCTCGTGAACTGGCTCGCCGGCCACAGCGGTGGCCTGCCGGCCCGTGCGGTGAGTGAGCTGGACCGCCTGCGTAGCCGCGGCGGCCTGATCGCCACGGCCAGCGGTGGGTGGACGGTGTCCCCGTCGATGCTCGGCCGCCCGCGCCGGCGTGGACGGTTGCCCGTACCCATGACGAAGCTGGTGGGGCGCCAGCGCGAGCGGGTCCGGGTCGCCCAGCTACTCTCCGGCGGCCGTCTGGTCACCCTCGTCGGCCCCGGCGGTATCGGCAAGACCCGGCTGTTGCTGGCCGTGGCAGGCGACATGGCGGAGTCCTACGACGACGGCGCCGTGTTCGTTCCGCTCGCCGATATCATCCGTGCCGACCTGGTCGTCGCCGCCATCGCGCAGGCCCTGGAGGTCACCGAGATACCCGGCCAGCCGCTGCTCGACAGCGTCACGGAGCACCTGGCCGAGGCGCAGGTGCTGCTTCTGCTGGACAACTTCGAGCAGGTCATGGATGCGGCCGGGGTGGTCAGTGAGCTGCTGGCGGCGGCCCCCGGGGTCAGCGTGCTGGTCACCAGCCGGGAGCGGCTGTCGCTGTACGGCGAGCAGGTCTACCCGGTGCCCCCGCTGCCCCTGCCCGACTCCGCCACGCTCACGGCCGCCACCGGCGTGGAGCAGGCTCTCGTCGACTCGCCGGCCCTCGCCCTGTTCGACCAGCGGGCCCGGGCCGTCACCGATGACTTCACGCTCACGCCGGAGACGCTGCCGGCCGTCGCGGCGCTGTGCCGGCGCCTCGACGGGCTGCCGCTCGCGATCGAGCTGGCGGCCGCCCGGACCGACCGGCTCGGACCCGAAGAGCTGCTGGTCGACCTCGCCCACCACCTCGACGCGCTCGGCGGAGGCCCGCGTGACCTGCCCGAGCGCCAGCAGACCCTGCGCGGCGCGATCGACTGGAGCTTCGCGCTGCTCGACCCGGACGACCAGCGCCTGTTCACCCGGCTCGGGGTCTTCGCCGGCGGGTGGAGCGTCGACGCCGCCCTCGACATCGTCGACATGACCGGGCAGCGGGATGGGCTCGCCGGGCGGCTGGCGGCCCTCGCCGACAAGAGCCTGCTCGAGGCCGAGCCCGATCCCGGTGGCGACATCCGGTACCGGATGCTGGAGACGATCCGCGCGTACGCGGTCGCCACGTTGGCCGCCGACCCTGCCATCGAGGCCGTCCGCGTCCGGCACGCCGCCTACTATGCCGAGTTCGCCGCACGGTCGGCGATCGCGCTGACCGGGCCCGAACAGGCCACCTGGGCCGGGCTGTTGGACTGCGAGTACCAGAACCTGCGGGCCGCGTTCGCGACCGGGGACCCCGACGTCGCCGCCCGGCTGTGCCTGGGCCTGTGGCGGTACTGGATGAGCGGCAGCCACATCGGCGAGGGCCGCGGCTGGCTCGACCAGGTACTCGCCAGCACCGATCGGCTCGGCGACGCCGTCGCCGCCCAACTGCTCTACGCCGCCGCCGTGCTCGCCGCGGTCCAGGATGATCACGAACAGGCCTACCGGCTGGGTACCGAGGGCCTGCGCCGCGCCGAGGCCGCCGGTGAGCGGCCGACCGTCGCCCAGGCACACAACGCGCTCGGCCTCGCCGCCCTCGGCTCGGGCCGGTACCCCCTCGCCACCGAGCACCTGCGGGAGAGCCTGGCGATCTGGCGCGAGCTGGACCGGGCGCCCGGCATGGCCATCGCGCTGGGCAACCTGACGAAGGCCGCGCTGCGGCTGGGCGACATCGACGCGGCGGACGGCTACGCCCAGCAGTGCCTGGAGATCGAGCGCGCCGCCGGCAACACCCGGGGGATCGTGCTCGGTCTCGCGTGTCTCGGCGAGATCCTGCTGGCCAAGGGCGACGTGCACGCCGCGCGTACCGCCCTGGAGGAGAGCCTGAGCCTCAGCCGCACCCTCGGTGACCTGTTCGGCGAGGCGACCGTGCTGCACCATCTCGGGAACGTCGCCCGGGCCGACGACGACGCGGGCGAGGCGCTGCGGCTGTTCACCGGCGCGCTGGCCCGCCGCCACGAGGTCGGCGACCGTGAGGACCTCGCCGCCTCCCTCGACAGCGTCGCCGGTCTGGTGGCCGACCGCGAGCCGACCCTGGCGGCGCAACTGCTCGGCGCGGCCGATGGGGTACGCGACAGGCACCGCCTGCCCACCCCGACGGACGGCGGCCGCGAAGCCACCCGCGACGCGGTACGGGCCGAACTGGGCGACGCGGAGTTCACCTCGGCCTGGACGGCCGGTCGGGCCGCGCCCATCGGGCTGATCGTCGACCAGGCGCTCGACCTTGTGCCGTCCCCGGTCTGAGGCGTTACGGCGCATGGCCCGGCTGTCGTATGGTCCGGGTATGCCTGCCCGCAAGGAGATCCTGGCCATCGCCGGCCGGGAGGTGACCATCACCAATCCCGACAAGGTCTTCTTCCCGCAGACCGGGCACACCAAGCTCGACCTTGTCCGGTACTACCTGGAGGTGGCCGACGGCGCGCTGCGCGGCGCCGCCGGCCGGCCGATGGCGCTCAAGCGGTACGTCAACGGCGTCGAGGGGGAGGCGTTCTACCAGAAGCGGGCGCCCCAGTCGCGTCCTGAGTGGATAGAGACGGTCGAGCTGCGCTTCCCGTCGGGTCGGACGGCCGAGGAGATCGTGGTGCGCGACGCCGCCCAACTCGCCTGGGTGGTCAACCTGGGCTGCGTCGACCTGCACCCGCACCCGGTCCGCGCCGACGACCTCGAACACCCCGACGAGCTGCGCGTGGACCTCGACCCCGTACCCGGGGTGTCCTGGGACGAGGTGCGGCGGACGGCCCTGCTGGCCCGCGAGGTCCTCGGGGATTTCGGCCTGACCGGCTGGCCCAAGACCTCCGGGTCGCGGGGCATGCACGTGTACTGCCGGATCGAGCGGCGTTGGACCTTCCCTGAGGTTCGTCGGGCCGCGCTCGCGCTGGCACGGGAGATCGAGCACCGGGCGCCGGATCTGGCGACCAGCCGTTGGTGGAAGGAGGAGCGGCACGGCGTATTCGTGGATTTCAATCAGAATGCGAAGGATCGCACCACCGCCTCGGCGTACTCGGTGCGGCCCACCCTCGACGGGCGGGTGTCGACTCCGCTGCGCTGGGACGAGGTGCCCGACTGCGAACCAGAGGTGTTCACAATGGACACAGTACCGACGCGGTACGGGAAACTGGGTGACCCGTGGGCCGGCATCGACGACGCGGCCGGCTCCCTCGAGGCCCTGCTCGACCTGGCGGCGCGGCACAAGGCGGCCGGGTTCGAGGACGCGCCGCCCGACAAGGGCGTGGCGGAGAAGACCGGGCGGCGCCGATCCAGCATGCCGCTCATCGAGATCGCGCGGGCGGCCGGCAAGGAGGAGGCGCTCGCCGGCCTGGAGCGCTGGAAGGCCCGGTACCCGAAGATCTGGTCGTATCTTGAGCCCGCCGACGTGCTCGTCGACTCGATGCGCGGCCGCAGCAGCACATGGACGCGCGTCCGGCTCAACCTGCGAAACGTGCCGGAGATGGAGCGCCCACCGCAGGAGACGCTCGAGGTCGACTTCGATCCATGGCGGCGCTGATTGTGAGCGTGAGCTGACCCGGCCGATGAGTAGAAACGAGCGGGAGGTGGTAGATACCGGCCATGGACGACATCACCGCGCTCATTCTGGATGATCATCACGCATTCCGCCGTGGCTTCGCCCGTCTCGACGATGCCAAGGGCACCGAGGCGCTGCGGGCGGTGTGGGAACCGCTGGCGACCTACCTGGAGATCCACGCGGAGGCGGAGGAGGCCATCCTCTACCCGCACCTGCTCAAGCGCGGCGATCCGGCCAACGCCGAGGAGGAGACCGAGGACGCCATCCGCGACCACAACAAGATCCGCGACGCCATCGTCGAGGCCAGGCGGCACCCGGTCGGGTCCGACGAGTGGTGGGCCGGGGTGTGGCAGGCCCGCACCGAAAACAGCGAGCACCTCGCCGAGGAGGAGGACGAGGCGCTCCCGGACTTCCGCAAGCACGCGAGCATGGAACTTCGCGCCGACCTCGGCGCCCGGTGGCTGCGCTTCTACGGCGAGCACCCCTGCGCCATGGGGCTGAGGGTCCGGGACAAGGACCCCGACAAGTACATCGAAGAAAATCAGTGAGCTCCATTGAACTACCGGCAGGCGCCACTCCCTGATACGCGACCCTGAGGGTCCCCCGCTCCACCCCGGTTGAGACGAGCCGGTCGGGGCGGGCGCTGGTCCGTGTACCTTTTCTGCCGTGCTTACCCCCTCCCCGGGCACCCCGTACCACCTCCTTGCCAGTACCCCGTCGCGGTGGTGGCGCTCCCTGCGCATAGCCGTGGCCGGCGTAATCTTCGCGGTCTTTGCCGGAATTCTGGTATTTTGCGCTGCGGTCGTTATCGGGTTCGGGACCGGCCGGCCCGATGGTCGCTACGGCCTTCCGACCTTCGGTGACCTCGGCGACACCGCCTGGCAGTTACTCGTGGCCGCCGCGCTCATACCGGCCCTGACCCTGGCGGCGCGGGCCTGGCAGGGGCGCCCGGCCGGCACGCTCTCATCCGTCTGCGGCCGATTACGCTGGGCGTGGCTTCGCACCTGCCTGCTCGTCGCGGTGGTGGCCGAACTCCTCTATCTCGGCGTCGAAGCGATGCTGGAGTTCACCACGACAAAGGCGACCGCCGCCGACCTCGGCTTCGCCGGTTGGGTGGGCTGGTCTGGCTTCGCCGTCGCCGTGCCGGTACTGCTGGCCCTGGTGCCGCTGCAGTCCGCGGCGGAGGAGTACCTGTTCCGTGGCTGGCTGCTCCAGGCGCTGGGCGGGTTCGGCCGGGTCCCGTGGATCGCGATCACCGGGTCGGCGGTCCTGTTCGCCCTCGTCCATGGCCTGGGCACCGTCTGGGGGTTCGTCGACCTCGTCGCGTTCGCTCTGATCACCGGATGGCTGGCCGTACGCACCGGCGGCCTGGAGGCGGGGATCGCCCTGCACATCGCAACCAACCTGGTCGAGATGATCTGGCAGGCGGCGATCGGAACTCTCTCGAGCACGGAGACGGCCGCCGACAACTCGTGGCGGATGACGTCGGTCGACGTGACCATGGTCGTGCTGTATGCGGTAGTGGTCGTCCGGTTGGCCCGAAGGCGAAGTATCGCGGCGGTCGTACCCGACGTGGGCTACCGGCGCGGCGGAACCGGTATCCGGTCCAGATCGGAGGCGACCACGATGTCGCCGGAGAACTCTTCGGCCGCCTCCGCGGCGAACCGGTCCGGATCGGTGTAGCGCTGCGAGAAGTGGGTGAGCACGAGCCGGCGTACCCCCGACTCGGCTGCCACCCGCGCCGCCTGCTTCGCGGTGAGGTGGCCGTAGTCGGCGGCGAGCCGGGCGTCCTCGTGCAGGAAGGTCGACTCGATGACGAGCAGGTCGGCGTCCTCGGCAAGGGCGTAGACGCTGTCGCAGAGCCGGGTGTCCATGACGAACGCGAACCGCTGCCCTGGCCGTACCTCGCTGACGTCGGCCACGTCGAGGCCGTCGAGCGAGCCGCGCCGTTGCAGCTCACCGATCCGCGGTCCACTGATACCGGCTGCTGCCAGCCGGTCCGGCAGCATCCGCCGGCCGTCCGGCTCGACCAGGCGGTACCCGTACGCCTCAACGAGGTGATCGAGGCGACGGGCTTCCAGCCGGCCGAACTCGCCGACCGCGACGAGTGCTTCCGCCCCCGTCACCGGCTCCTCGCGCAGGTCGGCGGTCTCGTAGAAGACGCTGGCATGGCGCAGCCGGGCGAAGTAGTCATGCCCCGAGGCGGGATAGTGGGCCCGCACGGTGTGCGGCACCCGGTCCAGCGACAGCCGCTGCACCACGCCGGGCACCCCGAGACAGTGGTCACCGTGGAAATGGGTCAGGCAGATCCGGGTGACCGAACTGGTGGACACGCCGGCGAAGAGCATCTGCCGCTGGGTGCCCTCGCCGGGGTCGAACAGCAGCCCTTCGCGGTCCCAGCGCAGGAGGTATCCGTTGTGGTTGCGATGGCGGGTCGGCACCTGACTGCCGGTGCCGAGTACGACCAGCTCACGGACGGACACCCGACGACCGTAGCGCCGGCGGCGGCCCGACCGGACGAATTGGTTACCGTATGGCGTGGACTCAGGCCTGGAGTGCGAGGCGGTGCTGTTCGACCTGGACGGCGTCCTGGTCGACTCGCTCGGTGTCACGGAGCGCATCCTGCGCGAATGGGCGGCATCGCGCGGGGTGGACGGCGATCGTGCCGTGGAGCTGTCACACGGCCGGCGCGATGTCGACCTCGTCGCGTTGCTGGCGCCGCATCTCGACGTTCAGGCCGAGGTCGGGTGGATCGTGGGGCGCGAGGAGCGGGCGGTTGCGGGGATCACGGCGATGCCGGGAGCGCTCGACCTGCTCGGCGTGTTGCCACCGGGGCAGTGGGCGGTCGTGACCTCCGGTACCCGGGCCGTCGCGCGTGGCCGGATCGCGGCCGCCGGGCTACCCGAGCCGGCGCGGCTGGTCGCGGCCGAAGACGTCCATCGGGGCAAGCCGGATCCGCAGCCCTACCTACGTGGCGCCGAGTTGCTCGGCGTAGCACCCGAGCGGTGCGTCGTCATCGAGGACGCGATGTCCGGGGTGCGGGCGGCGCGCGCGGCGGGCATGGCTTGCGTCGGCGTCGGTGTCGAGGTGGAGCCGTCGGCCGTCACGGCGCACGTGGCGAGCCTGAAGGAGCTGGACATGGTCGTCGACGGCGGGACCATCAGGATTTCGGCATCCGCGCAATCGACTCGGCGATCTGATGTACCTCGCGAAGATCAGGGTTGACGCCGAGCCCACGTAGGCGCTCGGCGAGCACTCGGGCCACGTCTGCTTCCGGCGCGCCGGCATGGCTGGTCATCACCTGTGCGACCACGTACTGCAGGCGTTGTGCGACGTGTGACTCGTACGGTGATAGCGATACGCGGTCCATCGAGACCGCAGGCACCTTCTGTTCCATATTTCCGAAGATAACTATCTATGGGTACGACACAAGCGTTGGCAACCAACCGCAACCTGTTGGCCGCCAGTCTGCACCTGTCCGTCGGCCTGTCAGCCGTAGATCAGGCGGCCGATCGTGGTAATGAGGTCGCCGTAGAACGTGCCGTCGAGGTTTCGGAACAGCTCGAACTTCTCTCCCGGGCTGCCGAAGAACGGCCGCAGCGTCCAGCCGAGCTGGGTGCCGACGAAGCCGAACAGCAGGATCCAGATGTACAGCAGCGCCATGCTCGTCGACCCTTGCTGCCGCACCGGCAGCTGCGGCCCGACGGCTGGCACCTTCGGCAGCTGTCCCGCATGGACGTAGTGGCCCGCCGCGCCGGGAACGGCCGGTGTCGCGGGTGTGCCCGCGGCGATGCCGTCGACCGGTGCGCCGGCGCCGGCCGGGCCCGCTGCCGCCAGTGCCATCTCGGGGTTCCTGATCTCGGTGGGCTCGGCTGCCGCGTGGCGGGCGCGGCTGTCCGCGGCGGCGACGCGCTCCTGGTGGTCGTTGAGCGTGCGCATCCCGGTCGTGAGGAACCGCAGGCCGACGAGTGCTGTGAGCACCAGGATGCACACGTTGAGCAGCTTGAAGAACGAGTAGCTGTGGGCGCTGATCAGGAAGAACAGGCTGATCGGCGCGAACGCCAGGGTGAGCACCGAGGTCACGGTGATCGCCACCATGATCAGGGTCACCGCCTGTAGCACCGACAGGCGGGCCCCGAAGACGAGGTTGAAGAGGTAGAGCGTGGGAAGGCAGATCGCCAACGTCGCGAGGAACAGCAACGGCAGCTTCACCGCCGACGACAACGCCTGCAGCCAACCGAAGTTGGCGCCGAGGACCGCGCCGTAA
>JAOPWA010000483.1 GCA_025965915.1 Dactylosporangium sp.
GCATCGGCGACCACCGCGTCGACGAGACGGTTGACCCACGGAATGCCGTCGGCGTCCGCGCCGGTCACCCCGGCCAACCGCAGCACCGCCCGCTCCACCGACACCGTCGTGTGGCTACGCGCCAGGTCCACCACCGGCCGGCCGGCCCGCACGGCCAACTGCCGCGCCCGGCGCACCACGGCACGGTCGAGGTCCAGCTTCGTCACATCTCCTCCACGTCGTAGATCACCTCGCCGCGCAGCACCGTGCGCCGGCACACCGGCAGTGCCGCCGGCTCCTCGTCACCCGCCGCCGCACCGTCCGGCCCGGGCGTGAACAGCACGGGCAGCCCCCCGACGAGCGGCCCCGCCACGTCCCACACGGCGAACGTCGCCGGCGCCCCCGGCACGAGCGCACCGTCGTCGTCACGGTGAGCCGCCCGCCAGCCGCCCCGGGTGTGCGCGGCGAACGCCGTGCGCGTACTCACCCGGTACACCGGGTTGTGATGGCACACCGCCGCACGGACCGTGCCCCACGGATCCAACGGGGTCACCGGCGAGTCCGAACCGAACGCGAGCGCCACCCCGACCCCCGACAGCGCACCCAACGGGTTGGACTCAAGCGACCGGGCGACCCCCAGACGCTGCGCGTACATCCCGTGCTCACCGCCCCACAGCCGGTCGAAGGCCGGCTGCACGCTGGCCGTCACCCCGTACTCCACCAGCCCACGGGTCAGGTCACGATCCAGGATCTCCAGATGCTCGATACGGTGCCGCCCGGCGCGCAGCGCCTCGACGCCGACCGTCTCCGCGGCCCGGCCGAAACCGTCGAGGACCGTTGCGATGGCCGCGTCACCGATCGCGTGGAACCCGCCCTGTACGCCCTCCCGCACGCAGCCGACGAGATGCTCGGCCACCTGTTCCGCGCTCACGTACCCGTGGCCGGACGTCTCCGCATCCAGGTAGGGCGAGCGCAACTGGGCCGTGTGCGAACCCAGCGCCCCGTCGGCGTACAGATCCCCACCGGCCCCGACCGCGCCCAATTCCCGGGCCTTCGCCGCCGCGCCCAGCTCACCCCAGTACCCGTACACCTCCGGCAGGCCACCGCTGGCCGGCAACGCCAGCAGAGCCTGGAAGCCCTCCTCGTCGGACGTACCCGGCCCGCCGCACTCGTGCACCGCCGCGATACCCAGCGCCGCCGCGCGCCGAAGCGCCGCCACCTGTGCCCGTCGACGCTCGCCGGCGCTGATCGACCCGTGGGCCAGGCCACGCACCACATGATGGGCGCTGCGGCGCAGCCAACCGTCGTGCGCGTATCCGGGCTCGTCCGGCGACACCTTCGCCAGCAACGACGACGACACCAGCGCCGAATGCACCGACGCCTGCGACAGGTACACCGCCCGGCCGCCCCCGGCCCGATCCAGCTCACCGGCGGCCGGCGGCCGCTGGTCGGCCCAGCCCGACTCGTCCCAGCCGTGACCCACCACGACCGCGTCCCCCGGCAGGTCCGCCGCGTGCCGAGCCACCGCGTCGAGGACATCCGCGCGTGAGCGGGTGCCGGCCAGGTCCAGACCCAGCAGGGTGATCCCGGTGTCGAACGCGTGCACGTGCGCGTCGACGAACGCGGGTGCGATCAACGCGCCGCCCACGTCGACGACCCGATCGGCGGCCGGCGCGTCGCGATCGGCGCCCAACCAGCCGATCCGGCCATCGGTGACCAGCAGCGCGCTAGCGGCCGGGTCGGCCGGGCTGTACACGTGGGCGTTGCGGTAGACAGTGGAGGGGGTCATGGCCTCAGTCTGCCGCCAGCCGCGCCGCGAACAGGCCACGCACCGCCGGCTCTCCCCGGAGGAGGTCCAGCGCGAAGTCGGCGTGACCCGGCACGTACCCGTTGCCGATCAGCATCGTCACGTCCGCGGCCAGACCCTCCGCGCCCAGTGCGGCAGCCGGAAACGAGGTCGCCATCGAAAAGAAGATCACGGTACCGCCGTCGACCGTGGACAGGATCGCCCCGTGCTCGCAGCCGGGCACGTCCACGCACACCACGGTCACGTCCGCGGGCCCACCCAGGTGTCCGGTGACGGCGGCGCTCAGCGCGACCGGGTCACGGGCGTCCGCGAGGGCGACGGCGTCGGCCAGCCCGGCCGTCGCGAGCAGGTCGCGCTCCACGGCCGTGGGGACCACCCCGACCGTACGGGCGCCGGCCCGCCGGGCCGCGGCGAGCGACAGCGACCCGCTCTTGCCCGCGCCGCCGATCACGGCGACGGTGGGCCGGTCGTAACGGCGCACGACGCGGTCGGTCAGCGCCGGCGCACCACACACGTCCAGTACGGCCAGGGCCAACTCCGCGGGTAGATCGTCGGGCAGCACCGCCGCGATCGACCGCGCGAACAGGATGGCATACCCGTCGCAGGGCACCTGCTCGCTCATACCGTCCCAACCGGCCAGGCCGTCGGTGACGGCGAGCGGGGTCAGTGTCAGCGACACCAGGGTCGCGACCCGGTCGTCCACCTTGAGCCCCAGGGCTGAGTCCGGGCCGACCTCGTCGACGGTGCCGATGAGCATCCCGCCCGACCCGGTCACCGGGTTGTGCATCTTGCCCCGCGCCTCGATGATCGCCAGCACCTCGGCCCGCACCGCCGCGCCGTCGCCGGCGTGCTTGGTCGCCAGTTGCCGGAAGCTCGCCGCGTCCAGGTTGAGCCGCTCGACCCGGACCCGTACCTCGTCTGATCCGATCTGTGCCCGGTTGTCCAGCCGGTCGGCCGCCTGGGGCAGCACACCGCGCGGCGCCAGTACCCGGTGCAGACCCACAGCCGACGTCATGAAAGCTCCTACGTTTAAAAGAAGATATTACGAGAAATCTTCCGGCAGGTTAGTCTAACTGCGAAAGATTCTCCACTATCTAAGGAGTCTGCCGTGAATGAGACCGGCCAGCCCTACCGGTACCAACGACGTGAGCTGGTCGAACCGGACTGGACCCGGCTTCCCGGCTGGCGCCAGGTCACCCGCGAACAATGGGAATCCGCCCAGTGGCAACGGGCCAACTGCGTCAAGAACGTCAAGCAACTGCAGGACGTCCTCGGCGGCCTGGTCGACGAACGCTTCTACGCCGACCTCATCGACGACCAACGGCAACTGGCCACCATGTCGATGCTGGTCACACCCCAAATGATCAACACCATGGTGCCGTCGTCGGTGCCCGACACCGACAGCTTCTACGCCGACCCGGTGCGCCGGTACATGATCCCCGTAGCCTCGGACCGGCACCCGGACTGGCCCTCACACCCCTACTCCACCCGCGACTCGCTCCACGAGCACGACATGTGGGTCGCCGAAGGCCTCACCCACCGCTACCCCACCAAGGTCCTC
Organism: Dactylosporangium sp.; assembly: GCA_025965915.1. Taxonomy (GTDB): domain Bacteria; phylum Actinomycetota; class Actinomycetes; order Mycobacteriales; family Micromonosporaceae; genus Planosporangium. Next base: position 3,348 of record JAOPWA010000483.1, read on the forward strand.
GCCGAACTGCTGTCCACCTGCCCGCAGTACTGCGGGCACTGCACCCGCATGGACCTCGTCGGCAACTCCACCCCCACCGTCGCCAAACTCAAACTGGCCCGCAAACCCAGCGACCGCTACGACGCCATGATCACCTACCTCCGCGGCCAGCCCGGCGTCCGCGACATCGTCGTCAGCGGCGGCGACGTCGCCAACATCCCCTGGCGCCAACTCGAAAC
>JAOPWA010000564.1 GCA_025965915.1 Dactylosporangium sp.
ATGACCTGGACGGTATCGCCGAGATACTCCCCGCGCCGCTCCTTGGCGATCACCTCGGAGTAGATCTGGCCGGTCGTGACGTTGGCCTTCGCCGACAGGGGGCGGTCGAGGAAACGCTCGTAGTGGCCGACATCCAGGTCGGTCTCTGCACCGTCCTCGGTGACGAACACCTCGCCGTGCTGGAACGGGTTCATCGTTCCCGGGTCGACGTTGAGGTACGGGTCGAGCTTCTGCATGACGACCCGCAGGCCGCGGGCGGTGAGCAAGTTACCCAGACTCGAGGCGGTGAGCCCCTTGCCGAGAGAGGAGGCGACGCCCCCAGTGACGAAGATGTGCCTGGTCGTCCTAGCCGAAGGGGCCAAAGCCTGCTCCCGTGGTCGTTGCGAGGTATCTCGTCTAACGGTGTGGGCAAGCGATCGACGCCCGATCCACGGGACTCCACGATAACACCCAGGTCGGGGGCTACCGGATGGACCCGTCCCCGAACCTCATGATCCACCCGTACGTGTCCGCATCGCTCCGGGACTTCGCCCGGCCTCCGGTCCTGCCGGCGTCGCTGTCACCGCGGATCCGGTGGGGTCAACCGTGACGGCGGGCGTGCGCTCGTCGGCGTGGCGCAGCACCCGTAGCGCCGCGAGGACGGCCAGCGGCAGCACGGTCGCCACCGCGCCACCGGCGACGTTGAACCCCACGCCCTCCATCGGCCCCGCCACCAGCGCGGCGACCGCCGTTCCGGCCAGGCCGGCGCGCACCGCCGGGTACAGGCCGAACAGGCGCCTCAACCCGCCCCAGGGGCGCAGAAGCACGAAGAACAGCATCGCCCCGGCCCCGAACACCAGCAGCGTGAGCGGGCTCGTCGCCATCACGACCCCGTTGTCCGAGTTGACCGGGTCGATGGCAAGGCGACCGCTGCCGTCGCTGAGGTGGCCGAGGAAACGGCCGACGCTGCCCCGCTGGCCGATCGGCCGGTGCATGTCGAGCACCGCGAACGCGGTGGCCACCGCGAGGCCGGCGATCAGGGCCCACGCGACCCGAGGGAACGTCAGCCACCCGCCGGTGGACATCGCCGCCGCGACACAGACCCCGGCGGTCAGGGCCATCGCACCAGCGGCGTCCGCCCCCAGGTACGGAATACCGGCCAGCAGCACCGCCACGCCGCCGACCACCGCGACCACGACCGGACGCCACTGCCGGTGTACGTGCTGGGCCAGGCACCCGGCGGCCACCAGCACCCCGGCGGCAAACGCGCCGAGCCCGACCGTCGCCAGCCCGGCGTACTGCATGCCGGTCACGGCCGAGTACCCGACGACACTGTTGAGCTGTAGCCGTGAGCCGGTGAGCACGTCCGCGGCGACCACCACGGCACCCAGCGCGGCGACACCGCCGAGCGGCCCGAGTACCCGACGCCCGCCGCGGGTCAGCGTGATCGCTGCCGTGGCCGCGGCCATGACGGCGAGGGTGACGGCACCGAAGACGACGGCGGGCATCGGTGTACGCCACCACGGCACGACCCCGGCCAACAGGGCCGCCGGCACCGCCAGCGAGGCCGCGACCAGCAGTACCTCGACGCCCCGCTCGAACCACCGGGGGCTGGGTACGGGCACGACCGGACCGGCCGGCCGGCGGGCGCGACGCAGCAACGGCACGGCGGCGACGAACAGCAGAAGCTGGCAGACCGTGAGGATGAAGAAGAACCGGACGGACACCGGGCGCTGGACGCGCACCTCCTGGTCGGCGTCCACGAGCCGGCGCACCGCGGACGAAAGCGGCGCGCGGCGGCCGCCGGTGACCAGTGCGGAAGCGCCGGGGAAAAGCTTGCCCGGCACCGTGCGACCGAGCGCTGTCAGCGTTGTGGGTGCGACGTCGGTGAGCTGCAGATATCCGGAGCGGCCGGTGCTGGCCGACGTCAACAGCCCGCCGGCGTACCCGGGACCCTCGACGACGGCGACGTGCAACCGCGCCTCGACGTCGGTGTCGGCCACCCCGGCGAGCATCAGCAGCGAGCGCTGCGGGCGGGCCGCCACGATCCGCGCCAGCCCCGCGTCGGCCGCCCTGGCCGCCGCCCGCCTCGCGTCCGGGGCACCGGCGACCGTGCCGAGGTCCACCACCGCGAGCACGCAGCCGGCGAGAAGGTCCTTCGGGTCGTCCGGCAACGTCTCGCTGTACCTGTCGATGCGGCCGAACGAGCGGGCCGCCGCCAGCGCCGCACCCGGGCCGATCGTGGTGGTGCAGCGCATCGACTCGGCGAGCGCGCCCGGTTGCGCCCCCCAGGGCAGGTCCTGGTTGAGGCTCACGATCCGCTGCTTCTCCGCGGCGGACAGGAACGCCCCACCGGGGCCCGGATGGTCGATCCCGACCGACAGCGGCGGGCATCCCCCGGCGGTGCGGCCGCCGGTACGCGCGGCGTAGTTGCCGGCGCCGAGGGTGAGCCAGCCGTCGCCGGGGCACGTGGGGCGCCGCGCCGACCGTACCGACAGCGCCCCGATCGACCCGGTGCCGGCCAGCTTCCACATGGTCGGGGTGTCGGTGGGGTTGACGTCGTCCCAGCGCAGGCCGGCCGCGCCCGCAATGATCACGTAGTCGACCGGGTGGGCGGGCGCAGCGCTGCTAGGGCTGGGTACGAGGGCGATCACGCTCACAAACGCGGCGAGCACCACGGCCAGGTACGGTGCCCAACGCCATGACGTCCGTTCGCCGCGCCCGCTCAACGCGCCTCCTGGCTGGCTCCGCAAACCCCGTCGGTGACCTCGTCGTACACCGCACGGATCTGGCCCAGCATGTCGGCCTCCGTCGGCCAGGTGGCCGCCCGCTCACCGCCCCGGCGGCCGTACTCGGCCCGCAGCGCGGGATCATCCAGCAGCAACCGTACGCCGGCGTCGAGGGCCTCGATGTCCCCCGGCGGCACGAGCAGCGCGGCATCGCCGACGAGCTCGGGAAGGCCGCCGACGGAGGTGGCGACCAGTGGAGTGCCCGCCCGCATGGCCTCCTGGGCGAAGAGTTGACGCGCCTCCCAGACGCTGCTCACCACCGCGAGGTCGGCGGCGGCGAGCAGGTCGGGAACGTCGGTGCGGTGCCCGGCGAGGATGACCGGTGCCCGCTGGTGGGAGATCTGGCCGGCCAGCCTCATGTAGGCCGGGCCGCTGCCGGCGATCACCACCGCCGGGGTCGGCTGCCGGGCCCGCCACCGCGATGCGGCGGCGACCAGCACGTCGTACCCCTTCTGCGGGTGCAGCCGGCCCACCGACAGCACCAGCGGCCGCTCTGGCGCGATGCCCAGGTCTTCGCGTACCTCTGCGGTTGTCCTGGTGGCCGGGGCGAGCTCCGGGGCCGCCACGGCGCCCAGACGGGCGTTGCGGGCGCCGAGCGCGGTGGCGCGACTCACCAGGTCGGCGGACGCGCCGAGCGTGACGTCGGCGGCTCGGGCGACATACCCCTCCAACTGCCGGTACACCCGCCCGCGCATGCCGTGCGCCAGGACCTGGTTGTGCCAGGTGACCACCAGCGGGCAGCCGGTGGGACGGGCGAGAGCGGCGACCAGGCCGGCCCGCAGGCCATGCGCGTGTACCAGGTCCGGCGGGGTGGCCCGCAGCGCGCGGCGCAGCGCGTGTACGGCGGCGGCGTCGCGCGGTTGGGGGCTGGCCGGGATCTCGACGGGCACGAACCGCGCACCGGCCGCGGTAAAGGCGAACTGACGATCGGTCTCGGCCGGTCCACAGACGGTAACCTCGGCGCCCAGCCCGACGAGCCCGCCGGCCAGTGACGCGACGTGCCGGCCGATACCGCCGGTGCTGGACGCCAGCACCAACGCGACGCGCCGACGCCGCCCGGCCATGCTCACGGCGTTTCCCGCTCGCTGCGCTGGCTCACTTCCGAGACCTCCCGTGTCGCGTGTCGGTGGCCGGCGATGGGCGCGACCGGCGCGCCTGACCGGCGGTACGCACCACCCGACGCGCCAGCCCGGCGAGCAGTGGGCGGACGTCGCGGGGATCCAGGACGTACGCCACACCGAGGAAGGCCACGGCCACCACGGCACCGGACAGCATGCCCTGTCCGAGCGCTCCGGCGACACCCGGGGTGGCGTCGCCCCATACCAACCGGCGTACGCCGATGCCGGCCGCGCAGGCCACGAGCCCGGCGGCGACCGCGGCGCAGAGGGTACGGGTCAGCCCGTCGAACGCGGCCCGGCCGGCCCGACGTGCCACCAGGACGAGCAGCAGCACACCGAGCAGCAGCATGCCGGCGGAGTTGGCCAGGGCCAGGGCGCTGACCCGGTCGGCACCGGGTAGCGCGGCCGACAGCGCGAGCGAGGTGACCGCCACGCCGACCCAGCCGACGACCGTGGCCGCGGCGGCGTGGCGGGTGTCGCCGCGCGCGTAGAGCGCGCGGGACAGCAGCGCGAAGAGGGCGTATCCGAGCAGGCCCGGCGCGAGCCCGGCGATGCCGGCGGCGACGCGGGCGGG
>JAOPWA010000568.1 GCA_025965915.1 Dactylosporangium sp.
TAAGGGGGGGGGGTGGGGGGTGGGGGGGGGGCTTAGTTTGCCACCGATTGCCTGTGCCGTCTTGCGTCGACGTCCCGTCCGAGAGTACGGCGGCGAGTCTGGTGGTTGTACGCACGGCGCCGTCCCGCCGGTGCACCACCAACTTCGCGGAAACGCTTCTGACTTGTCCGGAAATACTTCCGTCCGAGCCGGACAGGGTGTACCAAAGGGAGCGGCGCAGCCACCGGCGCGCCATCGACTGGCCGACTGGAGACCCGCGGTGACCGATCACGTCCGGGTATACCTGCCCGCCACACTTGCGGCCCTGGCGATCCTCAAGGAGCGCGGCGAACTGGAGTCACCGAGCGAGGCGCATGCGGTTACCCCGGCCCTACGGGAGTGGTACGCCGAGGGTGACGATGAGGAGTTGGAGTACGTGGCGTTCACCCGCGCCGCGCAGGGCGCCCTCCGCCTGCTCCGCCAGGACCCGACCGTGCCCCGCCGCCGGGTCGTCGTCTCGGTCGACGTGCCCTCGCACGGCATCCGCCGCCGTGCCGAGCAGGAACTGGGGTCGAGCCTTGTCTGGGTGCTCGACGCGGTGCCGTTTTCCGCCGTGGCGGCGGTGCACGTCGACGGCCGCACGGCCGAACTGGATGTCGCCGCGGCCGCGGATGTGGTGGAAGAGGCGATCGCGGGCGATCCGGACGCGCAGTTCACGGTCGACGGCGCCGAGGACCACGAGCTGGAGTGGTACGACCCGACCGAACTGGGTCAGCTCGTCTGATCCGGCCCGGCTTCCGGCGTCTGCCCGGCTTCCGGCGTCTGCCGCTGGGCGTCCGCGGCTGGCGTCTCCGGCTCCGCCGGCCGTAGGGTGCGGCCGAACGCGATCGTGGCCGTCATCGCCCCGACGAACAGGACCACCATTGCCGTGTCGAGGCCGACGTTGCCCGACCAGCGCAGCGCCGCCCGGTCCGCCTCGCTCGACGCCGCCGCCAGCGACCGCAGCCCGGCGCCGGCGACGAACGTCACCACGTCGGCCAGCAGGAGCAGCAGGCCCGGCCCGGCACCGACAGCCAGGTACACCGGCCAGTGCAGCCCCTCGGCGCGTGGGCGCAGGTACCGGTACGCGATGAGACCGGCGAGGATCCCGCCGCAGATCGCCGCCGTCAGTGCGAGCCGGTGGCTGGCGCTGACCTGGGAAGCCGCGGTCCCGCCGGCGCCGAAGAGGCTGAGCAGCCGGTTGTAGAACGCGCCTTCCATGAGGCCGAGCAGGAACCATGCCAGGGCGCCGGCCACGGCGGCCCCCACTATGGCGGGCGGGCGTACGGTGCTGATCACCCCGCCCAGCAGGCTCGCCGCGCCGACCCCTGTCGCGAGCACGACCAGGGACGAGCTCGTGCCGTACCCGAGGAGGATCAGGACCGCGACGACCAGGCCGGTGATCAGGCCCCCGCCCAGACCGGCCGCGATGCGGGGCACGCGTGGGCGGAGCAGGTGGCCGGCCGCGAATCCGACGGCGGCGCCGGCGACCAGGCTGGCGGTGACGACGACAGGCAGCGCGAGGGCTGCCTGGTTGAGCGCCTGCACGCCGCCGGAACCGGCGAGGGTAGCGTGCACCGACCAGAGGGTCGCGGCCAGCCAGGCCACCGCCAGCGCGGCGAGAACGCCCGGGGCCCAGGCGCGCCCGGCACCGTCGCTCGTCGGGTCGATGTGCTCGGCCGCCGGCGTCACGTCGGCATCCGGGACGGCGGAGGCGTCGTCGGTGGACATCAGGCTGCGCGCGTCGGTCATCTGAGCTCTTCCTTACGGTGGGCCACCGGCAAGGGTACGCGGGCGGCCCGAGCCGCGCGCCGACGCGTGCAAGGATGGGATCGGCCTCGCCAATGGTGCCGAGTTCGACGTAGGAGCCTGTCATGGATGCTGTCTTCGCTGTTCCCGAGCCGCACAACGAACCGGTGCGCGGTTACGCGCCGGGCAGCCCCGAGCGCGCGCCCCTGCAGCGCAAGCTCGACGAACTCGCCGGTGACCGGCTCGACCTCACCATGACGATCGGTGGCCGGCAGCGCCTCGGCAGCGGCGACCCGATCGACGTCGTACAGCCGCACCGCCATTCGCACGTGCTCGGCGTCACCCGTAGCGCGACGCATGAAGACGCCGTTGCCGCGGTGGCGGCAGCCAAGCAGGCCGCGCCGATGTGGCGCGACCTGCCGTACGCCGAGCGGGCTGCGGTCTTCCTGCGCGCCGCGGATCTGCTGTCGGGCCCGTGGCGGGACACGCTCAACGCCGCCACGATGCTGGGCCAGTCGAAGACCGCGGTGCAGGCCGAGATCGACGCCGCCTGCGAGTTCATCGACTTCCTGCGCTTCAACACCTACTTCGGTGAGAAGATCCTCGCCGAACAGCCGAAGTCGTCGCCGGGCGTGTGGAACCGGTTGGACCACCGCCCCCTCGAGGGCTTCGTCTACGCGATCACGCCGTTCAACTTCACGGCGATCGCCGGCAACCTGCCAGCGGCGCCGGCGCTGATGGGCAACACCGTGGTGTGGAAGCCGGCCCCGACCCAACAGTTCGCCGCGCATTTCACGATGCGCCTGCTGGAGGCGGCCGGGCTGCCGCCCGGTGTGATCAACATGGTCACCGGTGACGGCGTCGCCGTCTCCGAGGTCGTGCTGGCCGACCCCGACCTCGCCGGGATCCACTTCACGGGCTCGACCAAGGTCTTCCAGTACCTCACCAGGACGGTGGGGGAGAACATCGCCGGCTACCGCTCATACCCGCGTCTCGTCGGCGAGACCGGCGGCAAGGACTTCGTGATCGCGCACCCGTCGGCGGAGCCCGCAGGCCTTGCCACCGCGCTGATCCGGGGCGCGTTCGAATACCAGGGGCAGAAGTGCTCGGCGGCGTCGCGGGCGTACGTGCCGGCCTCGCTGTGGAACGCCGGCCTGCGCGACCTGCTCGCCACCACCGCCGAGTCACTCACCTACGGCGACGTCACCGACTTCACCAACTTCGGCGGTGCGGTGATCGACAAGCGTTCGTTCGACCGTAACGCGGCGGCGCTGGACCGGATCAAGAACACCGACTCGTGCACCGTGATCGCCGGCGGTACGGCCGACGACTCCGTGGGCTACTTCGTGCGCCCGACGATCGTGGAGTGCACCGACCCGACGTACGAGGTCTTCACGACCGAGTACTTCGGTCCCATCCTCGGGGTGCACGTCTACGACGACGGCGACTTCGATGCCGTCATGCGCCAGGCCGAGTCCGTGGCGCCGTACGCCCTGACCGGGTCGATCTTCGCGACCGACCGTGCCGTGATCGACCGGGCGGCCCGCGAGTTGCGCTACGCGGCCGGCAACTTCTACATCAACGACAAACCGACCGGGGCCGTGGTCGGCCAGCAGCCGTTCGGCGGCGCACGTGCCAGTGGCACCAACGACAAGGCCGGCTCGTGGCACAACCTCCTGCGTTGGGTCTCCCCGCGCACGATCAAGGAGACCTTCGTGCCGCCGACCGACCACACGTACCCGCACATGGGCGTGTAACGGGTGACCGCCCCGAACTTCGGTGAGCAGGGCGGCCGGCTGACCTACGGCAGCTACCTGCGGGTGGCTGAGCTGCTGGAGCAGCAGGTGCCCGAGTCCGATCCGGCCGCCCACGACGAGCTGCTGTTCATCACGATCCACCAGGTCTACGAGCTGTGGTTCAAGCTGCTGCTGTGGGAGCTCACCGACGCCCGGGACAGGATGCTGGCTGGTGAGACCTACGTTCCACGGGTACGCCTCGAGCGCAGCCGCGCCATCGAGCGGGTACTCGTCGGTCAGGTGGACGTGATCGACACGATGACGCCGCAGGACTTTCTCGCGTTCCGCAACAAGTTGGCGCCGGCGTCCGGCTTCCAGTCCAGCCAGTTCCGGGAGATCGAGTTCCTGTCCGGGCTGAAGGATCCGTCCTACCTGCGCCGCTTCCGTGGCCTCAGCGAGGGGGAGCGGAGCCGGTTGCAGCAGCGGCTGGACGAGCCGAGCCTGTGGGACGGATACCTCGCCGTGCTGGTGAAGGCCGGGTTCGCCGTCGACACCGCCGAGGAGCGCTTCGACGCGTACGCCGCGGTAGCCGGCGACCGGGAGCGCCACGGCCAGTTGTGGGACCTCGCGGAGGCGCTGGTCGACCACGACCAGGCGTGGTCGCTGTGGCGCGCCCGGCACGTACTCATGGCCGAGCGGCAGATCGGCACCAAGCCGGGCACCGGCGGCAGCGCCGGCGGGACATACCTGCGCTCACGCGTTGAGCTGCGCTTCTATCCGGAGTTGTGGGAGATGCGCAGCCGCCTCTGACGAGGGCCGCCCCCAGGGCCGGCCGGGCCACCCGGGGCGTTCAGGACGCCCGGGAGAGCACGGCGTCGGGGGCTCGGCGCAACGCCTCGCGCAGCACGTTCTCCACGCCGGGCGTGGCGCCGAGCGCGTCGAGCGCGAGCAGCGCGGCGCCGACCACCGGAGGATCGGTCACCACCTTCACCTCGGCCCGCGGGGCGTACGCCCGGATGCCGGCGATCGTCGGCTCGTGCAGTTGCGGGTGGCGGGCCCGCAGGACGCCGCCGCCGAGGACGACCGCGTGCGGCGCGTCCCGCAGACCGAGGCGGTCGGCGGCGACCCGGTGCAGGGCCATGATCTCCTGGACCTGCCGGGCGACGACGCCGGAGGCGACCTCGTCACCGGCGGCCGCGACGGCGAATAGCACGGGGCTCAGTTCGCTGACCCGCTCCGGCGGGATCTCGCCCAGGTGCAGGCCGGAGCTGACGCTGTCCACCGTCGGCCGGCCGAAGTGCAGCGCGACCGCGCCCGACAGTGCCGTGGGCCGACCGCGGCCGTCCTCCCCCCGCGCGGCGTGCCAGAGCGCGAGCTGTGCGAGGTGGTGGCCGCCGCCCCAGTCGCCGGAGATGTCCCCCAGCGACGGGAACCGGGCGCTGCGCCCGTCGGCCGTGCGCCCGACGCAGTTGATGCCGGCGCCGCACACCACGGCGATGGCGTCCGGCATCGAGGTACCGGCCCGCGTCAGCGCGAACGTGTCGTTGTCGACCTCGCAGGAGCGTGCCCAGTCCGTCCCGCTCACCGCGGCGTGCAGCCGTTCCACTTCTACCGGCAGGTCGGCCCCGGCCAGGTACACCGAGATCTGGTCGATCCGGGTACCCGCAGGCAGGCCGGCCGTCGACCGCGCGTCCGTGACGAGTTCGTCGATCAGTCGCAGGGAGCCCGGTACGCCGAGGTTGTGCGGTGACGAGCCGGGACCGCGGATGAACGCGAGGACCGCCCCGGTACCCGTACCGAGTACGAGATCGGTTTTCGAGTTGCCGCCGTCGACCGCGAGAAACAGGGCCGTCATCGGGCCCACGCCAGGTGCTGGGCATTCGCTGCCAGCAGCTTGTCGGTCAGCGCCTCGGCGTACTCGTGCTGGCCGACCAGCGGGTGGGCCAGCAGCGTGCGGTAGACCCGCTGCCGGCCGCCGTGCAGCGCGGCGTCGACGGCGAGTTGTTCGTACCCGTCGACCGCGCTGATCAGCCCGGCCAGGTCGGGGGGCAGCGGCCCGACCGGCAGCGCGGTCGGGCCGTCGGCGCCGACGCGGGCCGAGACCTCGATGACGGAGTCGTCGCCCAGGTTCGGCAGCGTCCCGTTGTTGCGGAGGTTCACCGAGTGCACGCCGTCGGGGTCGAGGCCGTGCAGCGCGGCGACGAGGCCGACGGCGGCCTCGGAGTAGAACGCCCCGCCGCGCTGTCCGAGCAGTTCCGGCTTGGTCGAAAGCGTCGGATCCCGGTACATCGAGAGCAGTTCGGCCTCGATCTCGGCTACCCGCTGGCCCCGCGTCGCGGTGCCGCGCTCCTCGCGCACGACGAGATCGTGGCAGTAGAAGTAGCGCAGGTAGTACGAGGGGACGCTGCCCAGCGCGCTCAACACCGGCGAGGGCATCTGCACCTCGTCGGCCAGTTCGTCCAGGTGCTCGGCCAGCAGCTCCGGAAGCCGGTCGACCCCGTCGACGTAGGCGGCCCGCTCCCAGGTCAGGTGGTTGAGGCCGACGTGGTCGAGGATCACCGACGACGGTTCGACGTCGAGCAGGCGGGCGAACCGCCGTTGGAATCCGATCGCCACGTTGCACAGTCCGACCGCGCGGTGCCCGGCGTCGAGCAGGGCGCGGGTGACGATGCCGACCGGGTTGGTGAAGTTGATGATCCAGGCGTCCGGTTTGGCTCGCTTGGCCGCGCGCGAAGCCACGTCGAGCACGACCGGCACGGTACGCAGCGCCTTGGCCAGACCGCCGGCACCGGTGGTCTCCTGACCGACGCATCCGCAGTCCAGGGGGAACGTCTCGTCGCTGATGCGCGCGTTCTGGCCGCCGACGCGCAGTTGGATGATGACGGCGTCGGCGCCGTCGAGTCCGGCGTCCAGATCGGAGCTCCAGGTGACCCGGCCTGGGTGGCCGTAGTGCCCGAAGATGCGGCTCGCGAACGCGCCGACGATCTCCAGCCGCTCGGCGGCCGGGTCGACGAGTGCGAGTTCGTCGACCTCCAACCCCGAGTCGCGTAACCGGGCGAACCCGTCGACCAGCTCGGGCGTGTACGTCGAGCCGCCCCCCACGACAGCGATTTTCATGTATCTAGCCTTTCACTCCGGTCAACGTGACTCCTTGTACGAAAGCCTTCTGCGCGAAGAAGAACACGATGACGATCGGGACCATCGTGATGGGGTCAGGTGGGTGTTTGGTGTACCGAGGCGAGGAGCGCTTCGTGCACCGCGGCGAGTCCGGCGTCCAGAGCGCCGAGCAGGACCGCGTCGTCGTCTATCGCGGTGACCGCGATCGTGGTTTCGAGCGGCTCGGCTCGTACCATCGCCGCGGTCACCGCGTCGCGTAGCGTCTGCCCGCCGGCCTGCGCCACCTGGCCGGCGAGGACGACGAGGGGTGGGTCGAGTACCGCGACGACCGCCGCGAGGCCGACCGAGACCCGGTCGGCGAGGGCGGCGAAGAACGGAGCGGACGTCTCCGCCGCCGCGGCCGCGGTCGCGACCGCCTGGGCGGGGGTGCGCCCCTGGATGCCGTGTTCCGCGGCGAGCGCGAGTACGGCGGGGCCGCCGACAAGATCCTGCAGGTCGACCTTGCGGTCTTTCCCGTCGGGGGCGAACAGCGGCATGTACCCGATCTCGCCCGCGCCGCCGCGCGCCCCGCGTAGCAGGGTGCCGCCGAGGTCGATGGCGAGGCCCAGGCCCTCGTCGCCGAGCCACAGCAGCGCGAAGCCGTCGGCGTCGCGGGCCACCCCTCGGCGCCGTTCGGCCACCGCGGCGAGGTTGACGTCGTTGTCCACGCCCACCCGGGTGCCGAGGCGGGTGCGGATCTCGCCGATGAGGCCGGGTCGGTTCCAGCCGCCGGTGACTCCGACGTGGTGGATCGACTCGGTCTGCGCGTCGTACGAGGCCGCCACCGCGAGCTGGACGTGGACCAGCCGGCTCGCGGGTACCCCGGCCTCGTCGCGCAGCCTGTCGATGATCTGGGTCACGGCGGTGACCGGATCGGTACGCAGGAAGTCGACCGCCACCTCCGCGCGCCCACGTACCTGCCCGGACAGGTCGCTGACGGCGGCGGTGAGGGACGAGATCCCGATATCGCCGCTGTCTCGCACGGACACCGCGCCGGCGTACGCGGCGTCGCGGTTCGCCGCGTAGACCTCGGCATTGGGCCCGGGGCCGCCGCTGATGTGGCCGACGACGATGGCCAGCCCGGCGTCGGTGAGCCGGCGGAGGGCCTCGGAGATCGTCGGCTTGGACAGGCCGGTGAGTTCGCGCAGGTCAGCCCGTGTGAGCTGGTCGCGTTCAAGGAGATGCGCGAGCGCGGCGCTTTCGTTCATCGCGCGCAGCAGCTTGGACGAACCGGCGAGGCGGGACACGGTCGCTCCAACTGTAAGGCAGGTTGACTAACAATTGCCTCGGACCGTAGGCGCGGCCAATCGGCCTGTCAAGAGTTTCACTCTTCCGGTTCCGCGCGTATACCCCTCCCGCGCTGTGGAGTTGAGAAATTTGATGGGTCGAGCGCCCTTATCGGGGAAGCAAAAAGACGTTCGGGTCGGGCCCTGGTGAAAACGGCCTGCGCTGAGAGTCTCCATCCGACTCACCCGTTCGGGGGACAGGCGGCTCGGGGTCCGGGCCATAGATCCACCTACCCTGAGCTGGCCATATATCGACAGTCGTTGTCCTATCTCCACTGTCCGGCGAGAACTGTTCTTTGTGGATTCTGTCAAATCCTGGACGCTTGGCCGAATAGATGGGAGCGTGGAGACATGGCGGAATCTGGACTTAACGCGACGGCTGCTGCCCTACTAGGGCTTTTGCACGAGGGCCCCATGACCGGCGGGCAGCTGATGGCCGCCGCCGGGCGCCGGCTCGGGCCGTTCTGGTCGATGACCCGCAGCCAGGTCTACCGGGAGTTGCCGGCGCTGGCCGAGATGGGCTACGTCAAGCTCGGCAAGCCGGGTGCACGCTCCAGCCAGCCGTACGCGATCACGCCGGCCGGCAAGCGCGCGTTCGCCCGATGGCTCGCCGAACCGGCGGGGCGCGAGGCGCTGCGCAACCCGGTGGCGCTGCGGGTCGCGTTCGGAGACCACCAGTCGCAGAACCAGCTGCAATCGCTCTACGAGGAGGCCACGGAGCACCACACCGAGGCCCTGGCCGAGGCGCGCGAGCGGGCCCGCGAGACCAAGAAGGCCGGCGACGAGTTCGGCGCCGCCGCCCTGGAGTTCGCCGTCGGCTACCACCGGGCAGCGCTCTCCTGGCTGAAGACGGTCCCTGGGAAATAGCAGACTACGCTTGACGGTGTGACCGCTGCCGACTTCGCCGATGCCCTCAAGCAGCTCGACGCTACCCTCCGCAATATCGAAAACGTCCTGGACCTCGATCGGCTGCGCCGCGACAAGGCCGACCTCGAGCAGCAGGCGTCCGCGCCCGACCTGTGGGACGACCAGGCGCGGGCGCAGCAGGTGACGTCGCGCCTGTCGTACGCCCAAGGTGAGATCAACAGGCTGGAGCGGCTGCGCGGGCGGCTCGACGACGCCCAGCTCCTGCTCGAGATGGCTGAGGCCGAGGGCGACGAGTCGTCGGTGGCGGAGGTCGGCCTGGAGGTCGTGGCGCTGCTGCGGGCGATCGACGAGCTGGAGATCCGCACGCTGCTGTCGGGGGAGTACGACTCCCGCGAAGCCTTGGTGACGATCCGTTCGGGTGCGGGCGGCGTCGACGCGGCCGACTTCGCCGAGATGCTCCTGCGGATGTACCTGCGGTGGGCTGAGCGGCACGGCTACCCGACCGAGGTCTACGACACCTCGTACGCCGAGGAGGCCGGGCTCAAGTCGGCGACGTTCGCGGTCAAGGTGCCGTACGCCTACGGCACCCTGTCGGTGGAGGCCGGCACCCACCGACTGGTACGGATCAGCCCCTTCGACAACCAGGGCCGCCGCCAGACCAGCTTCGCCGCCGTCGAGACGGTCCCGGTGGTGGAGCAGACCGACGAGATCGAGATCCCCGACGACGAGCTGCGCGTCGAC
>JAOPWA010000598.1 GCA_025965915.1 Dactylosporangium sp.
CGCAGACCTGCGCTGACCGTCAACGGGCCGGCCCCGCGGTGATGGCGTCGAAGTGCGCCACGACGCCGCGGGCGCCGTCAACCGCGGCGGCGGCTTCGTCTGTCGTGGGTACCGCGGTGTCGGCGACGTGGCGCAGGTGGCGGTCGACCGCCACGGCCAGCCGCCGCCAACGCCCGGGGTGCGGCTCCTCGGCGTCCAGCGCGTCCCGCAGCGGCTGCAGGTGGTCCAGGCCGACCCCTCTCATCTCGCCGGCGCATGCGAGGACCATGCCGATGACGGCGACCACGTCGTCGCGATGGCCCCCCAGCCACCGCCGCGTGCGGTAGATCGGGCCGAGATCCGGCCAGCGCTTGCGTGCCGCCTGACGGGTGCTCCCACTGGTCGTGCCCAGGTCGGCGAGGCTGGCACCCAGCCAGACGGCGTCGGCCGCCTCGTCTGCGGCGAACTCGGCGGACACCTCGTCGATCAGTGTGCCGGCCAGTCGGGCGGCCCGTACCCGTCGCAGCCGATCGCGTCGCAGCCGGTACTCGTCGTCGGCGTCCCCGGCCCGCACGACCGGCTCGGGCACGTCGAGACCCGGATCCGCGGCCAGTCGCTGCGTCATTCGTTCCAACAGGTCCCGTGCGAGATGCCGAAGCTCGGCGCGATCGGCGTCAGGTAATTCATCAGCGAGACGATCCATTCGACCCCTTCGACAACCATAGGTTTACAGCCTACTCCGGCGTAAACCTATGGTTTACAGGGCTACGGCTAAAGTCATGGCCATGACCGGAGTGCTGGTTCTGTGGGACGTCGACCACACGCTGGTCGACGCGGGCGGTGTCGGGGCACGCGCCTTCCGGGCTGCCTTCCGGCAGCTGTTCGGACGCGACGGCACCGCGCACCTGCCGCCGATGGCTGGGCGCACCGACCGCGCTATCGCCATCGACCTGTTGGGCACCAACGGCGTGCCCGATCCGCACCGGTATCTGGAGGACTTCCGGTTGGCGGCCGAGCAGGCCTTGACCGAGTTGGAGGGCGTGTTGCGGACGGAAGGTCGGGCGCTGCCCGGCGCTTCGGCCGCACTGGCGGCGCTGGGTGGTACGGCCGCGGTGCAGACGCTGCTCACCGGAAACATCCGGGCCTTCGCCGAGGCGAAGATGCGGGTGTTCGGCCTTGCCGAACACCTCGACCTGGACATCGGCGCCTATGGCTGGGCGCATGCGGTGCGGGCGCGGCTGGTCGACATGGCGAGGTCGGCGGCGCGCGTGCGTCACGAGCGGGAGTTCGCGGGCCGGGCGACGGTGCTGGTGGGGGACACCCCGCGCGACGTGGAGGCGGCGCTGGCCACGGGTGCGGCGGTGGTAGGGGTGGCGACCGGTATGTACCGCGCCGTCGAGCTGCGCGAAGCCGGCGCCCACACCGTCCTCGAAGACCTGGCCGACACCGACGCCGTACTGGCGGCGATCAGGTCGGTGGCGACCCCTTCCCGGAAGACCTAGCATCCTAGGATGCCCTAGTGGTAGTGACCCACGAAACTCGGAGCCGGAGAGCCAGGGGAGGGGAACCGTGATCCTCATCGCTGCCCTGGGCTACGCTCGCCGGCCGGTGGTTAAGCTCGCCGCCATGTCTGACCGGTGGGCACGCGTATGGTTCGGATCGACGGCACTGGTGGGGTTCGTCGCGCTGACCGTCCAGCTGACCATGAGTGCCTCGTACCCGTACCCGCACCTCACCTCAGTGGCTGGGCGCGTGACCAATGAACTCTTCTTCTTCACCATCCAGTCGAACCTGATCATTGCGGTCACCACCCTGCTGCTCGCCATCCGGTTGACCCGCACGTCGCCCGCGTTCCGCGTGTTCCGGTTGGCGGGAATCGTGGGGATCGCGATCACGGCGCTCGTGTACCACGGGGTGCTGGCCGGGCTGATGCACCTCACCGGCTGGTGGGTGATCACTGATCAACTGCTGCACACCGTGGTACCGGCGATGGCGATCCTCGGCTGGCTGCTGTTCGGGCCACGGCGGCTCACGTCCTGGAAGTTCGCGCTGCTGTCGCTGGCCTACCCGGCCCTGTGGCTGGCGGTCACGCTGATCCGGGGCCCGCTGGTCAACTGGTACCCGTACCCGTTCGTGGACGTCAGCCACCTCGGGTACCCGCGGGTCGGGCTCAACTCGCTGGTGATCGCGGTGCTGTTCCTCGTGATCGCGGCGGCGGTGGCCGGCGTGGACGGGCGGCTGACCCGCCGTAGCGACCGGGCGGATGGCATGGCGGCGAGCGCCGACCTCGAAGACGTCGCTTCAGGCCGGCGTGGATCGGCCGCCCTTTAAGGGTCAGTGGGCCCTACTCGACGACCACCGGCAAGCAACCGGGTGATGGCGTTCCGCATATAACCTAGCGTCCTAGGATGCCTTATCCGATGTGGCTACCGCCACATCCCAATCAACGCCGCTACGCGGCAACCTTCCCGGTTCTCGGGGGCTGAGGAACCCGGAAGGTCTTCCACGGCCGCTCCGGACAGCGCTACCAGCGCTACCAGGACGGCATGGAAGACCAGATCGGCGCCCTCGGTCTGGTGCTGAACGCGCTCGTGCTGTTCAGCACCCGCTACATGGACGCCGCCGACGAGGAGTAGGGCGGTCAGCGGCCCGTCGTGGCCGCGATCATCTTGCCCAAGGCGTCCGTGCTGGACAGAGCCCTGGAAGAGGGTACGGGAGCCGGCATGCCCGCGAAGCCGTTACGGCTTCGCGGGCATGCCGGAGCGAGGTGTGAGGCGGCGACTCAGCTGAAGTCGCCGGGCCCCACCGCATCAGGGTCGGGCCCGCCGCGTACCCCGGTGTCGATCGCATCGATCGCCGCGACGTCGTCGGCAGTGAGGGCAAAGTCAAAGACGTCGAAGTTCTCCGCGATGCGGTGCGGGCGGACGGACTTCGGGATCGCGGACAGGCCGTGCTCCAGATGCCAGCGCAGGACGACCTGGGCCGCCGTCTTGCCGTACCGGGCGGCGATCTCGGTGACGGTGGGGTGATCGAGCGGGTTCCTGGCCGCGTTGCGCCTGTCCTCCCAGTACATGTTCACCCCGCCCAGCGGGGACCATGCCTGGGTGACGACGCCGACCTCGGCGTCGGCCTCGCGCAGCGCGCGCTGCGTGAAGTACGGGTGAAGTTCGACCTGGTTGACCGCGGGCGCCGCAGGTCGCCGGAGCGTGAAAAGTCGGCACAACCCCCAGGACCGAGAGGGTTGTGCCGACTCCCCGGGGCGGATCAGACGGCCACGGTGGCCTGCTGCTTGCGCCACCACGCCTGACCCGAGTCGGGGAGGGTGTCGATCGGGTCGTAGTACGGGTGCCGGCGGGCCAGCGCTTCCGCGTCTTCGGACTCGATGGAGGTGCGGTAGTTCTTGGTCCAGTACGAGATGCCGTGCTCGCGGTCGTACTCGGTGAGCATGTGGACCCAGCGTTTGCCCACGAACGGCACGTCGCACACGATCCGCGGGGTGGCGTAGCCGGGCAGGTAGCCCATGATGTCGTGCTGCAGTTGCTGGGCCTGCCAGACGGTGACGCGCCAGTGCTCGGCGTTGGGGATCATGTCGCACATGTAGAAGTAGTACGGCAGGATGCCCGCCTCGCCCTGGAGCGCGAAGCACAGGTCGAGCAGGTCGGCGGAGGTGGCGTTGACGCCTCGCATGAGGACGCCCTGGTTGCGTACGTCGCGTACGCCGACCTCCAGGGCGGTCTGGGCGGCTTTCACGACGAGCGGCGTCAGCGAGTTGGCGTGGTTGACATGGGTGTGGATGGCAAGGTTGACGCCGCGCCGGGCGGCGGTGCGGGCGAGGCGTTCCATGCCTTCGACGACGTCGGGCTGCAGCCAGTGCTGGGGGAGGCCCATCAGGGCTTTGGTGGCGAGCCGGACGTCGCGGATGGTCTCGATGTCGAGCAGGCGCATGAGGAACGACTCGAGGTTGCGCCATGGGACGTTGGCGACGTCCCCGCCGGAGACGACGACGTCGCGTACGCCCGGGTGTTGGCGCAGGTAGGCGATCATCGCGTCGTACCGGTCGACGGGCTTGAGCTGAAGGCGGAGTTTGTCCACGGACGGGGTGGAGTTGCCGACGAGGTCCATGCGGGTGCAGTGCCCGCAGTACTGCGGGCAGGTGG
>JAOPWA010000612.1 GCA_025965915.1 Dactylosporangium sp.
CGCACGCCCTGCTCGATCTGGTCGAAGTCGAGGATGAACGTCAGCGCGCCCACCCCGATGCAGACGAGGCTGAAGACGATCGGCAGCCAGCCGACCTTGCCGTCGACGCCGTACTGAACCAGGCCCAGGTTGCCGCCGAACATCGCGACGATCCAGTTGACCAGGCCGAGCACGACCACACCGATCAGCGCACCGATGACGAACCGGGTGAACTTGGGCGTCGCCCGCAGCACCCGCATCTTGTAGAGGACGGCCATGCCGGCGAACACGCCGAGCGTGCCGACGACGGCCTGGACCACGATGCCACCGAACCTGGCTTCGAAGGCCCGGCTGACCACGCCCAGCAGCACGCCCTCGACCACGGCGTAGGCGCCGATGACGAACGGGTTGGTGATGCGGGCGAACGAGATGACCAGGCCGAGGACCAGCCCGGCCAACACGGACCCGAACGCGGCCAGCATCGCGACCGGCCCGGCGGGCAACAGATTCCAGCTCAAGGCGGCGCTGATGGCGGTGAGGACAATCAACCCGACGGTACGCACGACGACGTCGTCGAGGGTCATCATGCGCTCAGCGACGTAACCACCCGCGGTACGCTCGCGCGAAGCGGCGTCACCGAGCCGGGTCAGAACCGGATTGGAACTTTGCACTGGCGGCCTCCCACCAAGGAATTACGACGTCGCCAAGGATACCGCCTACGCGCAATAAGGCTTAAAAACGATTACGGCGCTATGTGCCCGGGGCGGGGGTCGAACCCGCACGCCTCGCGGCAGCCGCTTTTAAGGCGGCCGTGTCTGCCTTTCCACCACCCGGGCCGGTGAGGCGAATGCGTTCACGGTAACGGGTGAGGGACTGGGTGCACACCGGCTTACCGGTCCGGTTACCGTCGTCCGGGTGACCACTCTGTCGTCGGCCGCCGATGGCGCCGGGGGCGCTGAGCAGGCCGGCACCGCCGACCGAGCGGCGCCGCCTTCCCATGCCGCCGCGGTTGCCACCGCCTCCCGCCGCCGTCGGCGCCTGGTCGACCTCGCGGTCTGCGCTGCCCTGACGCTGGCTGCGGTGATCCTCACGCATGGCCTCCTGGCCCATCCCGCAAACCGGGCATTGGCCCTCAATAAGGACGATCAGGCGCTCGTCGAGTGGCTACTGGCGTTGGGTGCCCGCTTCTGGACGGGCGACCTGCACCTGGTCAGTCACCTGCTCAACGCCCCCGACGGGATCAACCTGCTCAGCAACGCGTCGATGACCGTGCTCGGCGTGCTCCTCGCTCCGGTGACGTTCACGTTGGGCGCTCCGGTCAGCTTCGCCGTCGCCGTGGCCGGCAATCTCGCGGCCACCGGCATCGCCTGGTACCTGCTGCTCACCCGTACCCTGCGGCTGCACCCGGCCGCCGCCGCGACGGGCGCGGCGTTCTGCGCGTACGCCCCGGGCATGATCTCCCAGGCCAACGCGCACCTACACATGACGTCGCAATGGCTGGTGCCCGTGGTCGTGTGGTGCGTGGTGCGACTCGCCCGCACGCCCGACGACCTCCCGCCCACCCGCTGGCTGCGTCGCGTCGGGGGCACCGGCCTGCTACTCGGCGCGGTCGTGTGCGTGCAACTGTTCCTGGGCGAGGAGGTGCTGTTCCTCACCGCGGCGGCGCTGGCGCTGTTCTGCCTGGCGTACGCGCTGATCGCCCCGAAACGCGCCGGCCAGGTATACCGGCCGCTCGCGATCGGCCTGGCCATCGGGGGAGCCGTTGCGCTGATCGGGCTGGCCTACCCGCTGTCGATGCAGTTCGCCGGGGCGCAGCACGTGCCCAACGGGCCGTTCGCACCGGATTTCTTCGTCGCCGACCTGCGGGGATTCTGGTCGATCTCGCCCCTGTCGTGGGCCGGTTCGCCCGACGGGGCCCGGCTGGTCAGCGGCCCTGCCGAGTACAACACCTTCTTCGGCACACCCCTGCTGCTCGTCACCATCGCGGCGGCGGCATGGCTGCGGCGGCGAGCGATGGTGCTCGCCAGCGTGGCCGTAGGCCTGGTGATGGCCGCGCTCGCCCTCGGGCCGCACGTCGTCGTGAACGGCACCCGAACCGGACAGAGCGGGCCGTACCGGCTACTCCAGGGGCTACCGGTCATCGACGGGGCGCTTCCCACCCGGTTCGCTCTCGCCCTCATCCCGATCATCGCGATCGTGCTCGCCGCCGCGATCGACCGGGCACTGAGCGACAACCGGCGGCCGGTCCGCCTGGTCGTACCCGCGGTCGTGGCCCTGGCCCTGCTGCCGCTCGTGCCGAAGCCACTGCCGACCATTGAGCGGGCAGCAGTACCCCAGTTCTTCACCGAGGGCCACTGGCGCGAGTGCGTGCGACCCGGCGGCGTCCTCGTACCCGTACCAGTACCCAACCCCGGCAACCCGGACAAGATGCGCTGGCCGGCAGCGGCCAACGCCGCCTTCGCCATCCCTGAGGGCTTCTTCATCGGGCCCTACGCCGCGGGTGGCCAGGCGTCCATAGGCATCTACTCGCGCCCCACCTCGCAACTGTTCAACGAGGTCGAGCGCACCGGAACGGTCCCCCCTATTACGGCGACCGAGCAGGCCCACGCCCGCGACGACATCGCGTACTGGCATGCGTCGTGCCTGGTCCTGGCCGACCGGGACCAGCCGCACGCGGGCGAGTTGCGCCAGACCCTCGAAGCGCTGTACGGCCCGGGCCAGCACGTGGTCGACGTGACGGTGTGGCGATTCAACGCCGCCTAGGCTGCGTCAGCCCTTCGTCGCCACCGAGCCCTTGACCTGCACCGGCGGGGTGACGTCGGTGAACGGCTCCCGCGGCTGGTGCAGTTCGCCCAACGAGACCACCTCGCGCTTGAGGAACAGCGCCAGCGTCCAGTCGACGACCACCCGTACCCTCCGGTTGATGCTCGGGATCCGGCTCATGTGGTAGGCGCGGTGCATGAACCACGCGGGCAGGCCGGTGAGCTTGACGCCGTACACCTGGGCGACGCCCTTGTGCAGGCCGAGGCTCGCGACCGAGCCGACGTGCTTGTGCCGGTACGCCGCGGGCTCACGGTCCCGGATGACGGCGACGATGTTGTCTGCCATCGTCTTGGCCTGACGGACGGCGTGTTGGGCGCTCGGAGAGCACAGCACGCCCGGCTGCTCGGCGGTCAGGTCGGGCACCGCAGAGCAGTCACCGGCGCTCCACGCACCCTCCACGACCTGTCCCTGCCCGTCGACCACCTGGAGCGTGGGTAGGCAGGTGACCCGGCGCCGGTCGTCGCGTGGCAGGTCGGTCCGGTCGAGCATCGGGTGCGGCTTGACGCCCGCCGTCCACACGATCGTGTCGGCCCGGAAGCTGTCGCCGTCGCTGAGCTTCACCAGACCCCCGACGCAGGACTCCAGCCGGGTGCCGAGGCGGATGTCGAGGTTGCGCTTGATCAACTGCTGGACCGTGTACGCGCCCATGTCGGGGTCGACCTCGGGCAGAACCCGCTGCGTCGCCTCGACCAGCACCCAGCGCATCTCCGACGCTTCGAGCTCCGGGTAGTAGCGCAGCGCGTCGCGTGCCATGTCCTCCATCTCGGCCAGCGCCTCGATGCCGGCGTACCCGCCGCCGACGAACACGAACGTCAGTGCGCACGCGCGGGTCGCCGGGTCGGGCGTCGTCGCCGCGACGTCCAGCCGCTCCAGGACGTGGTTGCGCAGGAAGATCGCCTCGCCGATGGTCTTGAAGCCGACCGCGCTCTCGCGGAGGCCGGGGATCGGCAGGGTGCGCGACACGCTCCCGGGCGCGACGATCACATGGTCGTAGGGGACCTCCCGCTCCGGCCCGACGATCGGCTGTACGGTCGCGACCTTGCGTGCGTGGTCGATCTTCGTGACCTCGCCGGACAGCACGCGACAGCCCTTCAACGCCCGGCGCAGCGTCACCACCGCGTGCCGCGGCGAAATGTTGCCCGCCGCCGCCTCCGGCAGGAACGGCTGGTAGGTCATGTGCGGCTGGGGATCGACGACGATCACCTCGGCCTCACCGCGCCTGAGCTTCTTGGATAGGCGCAGAGCAGCATAAAGTCCGACGTGCCCGGCACCGACGACGAGGATTCGCTTCGCAGCCACGATCCCATCTTCCCGCCGCGCGCCACGCCGCAACAATTGCCCTGCATCACATGTGACGCCCGTTGCGGTTTGGCTCAGCGCTCCCGGGGATCGTGGGTCCGGCTCGGCGGCTGGCTCGTCGGCAGCGCCTCGAGCCGGAACATCGACTTCAACCACGGCAGCAGCGACCGGTAGGTCGCGATGGTGTGGGGCTTGCCGTTGTCGTGCGACAGGATGATCCCGCCGGGCCGGGTGTCGCGCTTCACCACCGCCGTCATGTGGTTGGTCATGGCAGGACCGACGCCGTACCTGCTGCTCATCCAGCAGTCGTCATCGACACTCCAGTAGATCGGCTTCATGTTGAGCTTCGACGCGAAGTCGATGAGCCGGCGCGTGAAGTTGCCGTACGGTGCCCGGAAGTATTCGATCTTGGCGTTGGGTGCCGCGGCGTGGATGGCGTCATTGGTCGACTGCAGGTCCCACATCAGGTAGCTGTCCTCGCGCTCGGACAGGTTCTGCAGGTGCTGCCACGAGTGGTTGCACAGCGTGTGCCCCTCCGCCGCGATCCGCGCGATCACCTCGGGATGATCCCTGGCCCGGAAACCGACCACGCAGAAGGTCGCCTTCACCCCCTGCTCTTTCAGCAGATCGAGCAGGTCCATCGTGTTCTTCGGATCCGGGCCGTCATCGAACGTCAACGCCACCGCGTCCGAACCGGTTGTCGTGATCGACCCGGCCGGCCCGTGTCCTGCGACCACGATGGGAGCGGGCTGCCCGACGCTCGGCGGGGACTGCCCGACGCTCGGCGGGGACTGTGTCGTGGCCGTGTGCGACGGGTTGGCCACCGTCGCGGACGGCGACGGGGTGAGTCTCAGCGCCGGTGACGTGGTCTGGAACGGCGCCACGCTCGCCGGCGTGGCCGGCCTGGCGCTGACCGTACGCACGGTCACGGAGCTGCCGCAGCCGGACGCGGCGAGCACACACGCGATGAGTACGGCGAAGAACGTGGCACGGCGCACGGCGGACAACTTCCGGGGGTACGGGCAGGGACGCAGTCAACATACCGAAGTACGCAAAGGGCGCGCCGCCCCGCGAGGCCTCGCTCCCCTACGGCTACAACGCCGCACCGTTTTGCACACGCGCCATGATCTGCTCGACGACCTCGCTCTTGGCGTCGGCGTACTGCTGCATGTACGTCCAGTCCCGCTCAGCGAGCCGCCGCTTGGCGGCCGCATAGAGATCCCGGTCGTCATCGTTGGCGCGCATCCAGTCCCGGAACAGCAGCATCCGGCCGACCTCCGGACACCCTTCCGGGAAGACGTGAAGGTTGATGTCCGTGTCCGGGCCCTTGAACATCCGATGCTCGTACCAGTCCGACTCCCGGATCTGGAGCGTGTACCCGGCCGCCTCCATGTCAGGCACGTACGCCGGTTCGTCGGCAGAGTCAGGAACCACCAGCACCATGTCGATCTTCGGCTTGGCCGGCAATCCGGGCACGGAGGTGGATCCGGCATGCTCGAGCATCAGTACACGTTCGCCCAGGGCGGCTCGGATGCGCTCGGCCTCGCGGGCGAACATGCGCGGCCACTCCGGGTCGTACTCGCGAATCTCGATCCGCGACGTGAGCGGCTTGAGCTCCCCCACCCAGGCCTGCTGAATCTGCGCCTCGGTCTTCGGCGGGCGCAGTCGTGAGTGCTCCGGCGGCGCGAACATCACCAGTACGGCGAGATCCTCGGTCACGTCGACGAACCGGTGTGACTCGCCGGCCGGTACGTAGATGACCGAGCCCGGCCCGACCTCGACCTCTCCGCTGCCGGCATCTTCGCTGTCGGCCTCTCCGCTGTCGGCCACGAACCTGGCTCGGCCCGCGGTCACGACGTAGATCTCGTCCTCGTTGTGCGGCTGCTGCCCGTCAACGCCTCCGGCGGGGATCGAGTACGTGCCGACG
Organism: Dactylosporangium sp.; assembly: GCA_025965915.1. Lineage (GTDB taxonomy): Bacteria > Actinomycetota > Actinomycetes > Mycobacteriales > Micromonosporaceae > Planosporangium. The sequence goes on from JAOPWA010000612.1 coordinate 6,029, forward strand.
CTCAGGTCGGTGACGCGAAGGTGCTCGTCGTAGTGGGTTGATGCGCCCGGCTCCGGTCTGGCGAACTGGCCAGCGCCGTTGATGACCTGCACTGCAACCTCCCTCGATCGGCGGCGAGGCATGGTATCAGGGGAAATCCAGCTCGAGCAATTATCACCTCCGGGATCTCCCATTCACCTGACAGTAGAGGTCGGGATGCTGAGCGCACTCGAGCCTTCAACACTCGACCGGACGGACAACCGATTTCTTGTAGCCGAGAATCCTGCCGATTCCGGCGCGCCAGCCACCCGGTGCGGATACTGAGCGCGGCCCACCGGGAACATTCAGGTATATCACTCTCGAGACCACGCGCCCGTTCCGCTCACCGATCTCCTCGTGATAATCCCTTTCCATAAATGCCTCGATGCACCCGAAGAAGTCGTCAAGAACGTCCCACTTGTAGTCATCGTCGTAGGCCGTCCGCGCCGTCGTGTACACATCATTGAGATTAAGGATGTAGGCCTCGGTTGTCCCCGTCATCGTGACGCTGGCCGTGCCGTCGTCGACCTCGCGATGGACGCGCAGCTTGAGCCCGTCGTCCTCGCTGATCTCGAAGCTACTCGCGACACCCGACCGAACGAGGGACGCCGCGAGGCTCTCCATCCTTCGCCTTACGGCGTCGACTAACGGAACTGACATCGCGCATCCACCTACTTACCCCACCATCGCCAGTTGCGGGCGATCTTCTTGCCCTTGATATTCGCCTTCGTGAACCAGTTGAAGTCGACCCCGCCATACCCTCGGTCCATATGTATATGGAGCGGCGAGAAAGCCTTACCCAGGCGTCCCATTTTCTTGTAGTGATTGTACGCCGGACCAATCGACATCCGGAATTTGCCGGTGGCGGGATGCCGTCCGATGCGCAGATAGTTGTTGCCGTTGGCCAGTTTCTGTTTGGCGGCGCCCAGTCCACTCTTTACTCCACCCCAGGCGCTCTTGCCTCCCCGCCCGATAACACTGACTGACGTTCTGATCGCGCGCCCGGCCTTGGACCCCCAACTCGCGATCTTGCCAGCCTTGCTCGACGCCCGAATCGCGATTGCGGCGTACCGCGCACCCTTGACGATGCAACCGGCGCCGACCACGGCCGCCGCGGCTCCTGCCATAGCCCAAGCGGCTTCTTTCCAGTTGCCAGTGGCGACGTAGGCCACCGCGGACACGACACCGGCGATAGTCCCGATCGGCCCGGGAATCATCGAGGCCACCGACGCAACCTTGGCGACCGTTCCGACGATCTTCTTCCAGGACCAATTGCCGTCGAGGTCGGTGCAGTTGACCGGGTCGGCGTTGCAGTAGTCGTACGCGGTCGCCGATCCACCCGGCGCCGGGTCGACCTGGAGGAACCGTCCCAGCGCCGGGCTGTAGAGCCGGACACCCATCAGGATCACGCCACCGAGGGCGTCGGCGGAGCGCTGCTTGCCGCCGAGCCAGCCGTAGCGCTGTTGCGCCTGACCATCTGCCGGCATGCCGAACTCATCGAAGCTGTAGAACTCCGGCGACGTCAGACCCGTGTCGATGGTGGCCGCGACGTCGCCGTGCAGGTTGGTCAGTTGCAGCCGGACATCGCCGGTCGCCGAGGTGGTAGCCACCAGGTCGGAGTCCGGCCCGGACACGTTGCGAGTGATCGACCCCAGCGAGGTGTCCTCGACGATCCACCGGGCCTCGTCAGAGTCGTCCCCGTAGTGGTTCAGCTTCGACGACGCGTTCGACCACGCGCCATTGACCAGCTTGGCGGTGGTAAAGCCGCGGAACCGGTGCGCCGGGTCCAGCGTCCAGTCCTGCTTGGTGTCCGCGGTCTGCTGGGAGGCGACCAGGTCGTTGGCGTAGAAGGTGTTGGTCAGCCCGCCCGGCAGGCCGGTCGTGCGGCCGAACGCGTCGTACACATACCCCGGGTCGGTGAGCCGGTCGGCGGAGTCGTAGGTATGTCCGTCCTCCGAATCGGCCGCGCCGTCGCTGCGACATCCGCCACTGTGGGCCGGGGCGTACGTGCGCTTCGCGGTGCGGTTGGTCCGGGCGTCATACGAATACGTGCGGCTGGTGCACTGCGCGGACGCCGTCTGCTGTACCGACATGAGCCGACCCAGGGTGTCGTAGCCGTAGTTCTTCGACCCGCCCGTGTAACTGTGGTTGACCCACTGGCCCTGGGTGTTCTCGACGATCGACTCGGAGTAGATCGCCTGCCCGTCGGAGTCGCGCTTGTACACCCGGCCCACCGGCGCGAAGGACGCGTCGAGGGTGTCGGTGCGGGTCATGCCGCCCGGGTACTTCATCTCCACGAGTTGGCCGTCTGGCGAGTACTTGGCGCTGAACGTCCCCGCGACGGAGTCCGTGACCGAGGTCAGGAAGCCGCGCGGCTCGGCGGTCCGGTCGTAGGTGAACGTCGACGAGCCGGTGTTGTCGGTGACCTTCGACGGCTTGCCGAACTTGTCGAACTCGCTGCGGGTCACGCCCCCGTCGGCGTCGGTGTAGGTGAGCACCCGGCCTAGCAGGTCGTACTCGCGGATGATCGTCGCCGAGCCGGCGTGCGTGGCGGTGACCTGACCGGATACCGGGTCGTAGTCCGTCGTGGTAGCCGGCAGCGGCACGCCCTCGTCGGACGTGATCTGGGCAGAGGTGACCCGGTCGGCGCCGTCGTAGGAGGTCACGGTGCGGCGGGTCTTGCCCGCCGACGTCTCGGAGACCTTGGACGCCTCACCGGTACGGGTGTACTCCTCGACCCGCTTGACCGGCAGCTCGCTGGTCATGTCGGCGCGCTGGCCGGTGATCGGCCCACCGGCCTTCGTGACGCACGGCTGGCCGGCCCACTCCGGTTTGTTACCGCAGGAGGCGTCCGAGGAGTTCACCCCGGCCGTGTAGTAGACCGTCAGGGTCGCCCGAGCGTCGGCGCCGTCGGAGCCGATACCCCACGACTGCAACGCCCGTCCGGCGTCGTCGTACACCACGTACGCGGTCCCGGCGTCGGTGGTCGTCGACGTCGCCTTCTTCAGCTTCCAGCCCGACGTGCCGCCCTTCTCCGCCCCGTACCCGGTACGGCTGATGCGGATGTCACCGTCGCCGGCGTACCCGTCAACCTGAGCGTCGGTGGTTTCGGTGGTTTCCAGGTGGTAGGCCTGCCCGTCGGGCTTGCCCTCGTCGTAGGTGTGAACGGTGCGCGCGCGAGCCAAGACCTGCGACCCGGCGACCAGTGTCGGCTTGCCCGCGCCGGCCAGGTCGCGCTCGAGCGCCACCTTGACGACCGGGCCCAACTCCTCGATCAGGTCCAGACCGTCCGGGCTGTACGTCTTGGTTGAGGCGAGCAGTTGGGCCCGCGCCGCGCTGTCGGCGGGCAGGTTCAGCTCCGCCGCCTTGGCCGCGGCGTCCGGTAGCAGACCTAGGGCCAACTCCTGGTTGGTCGCCTCAAGTGTCCACACCTCGTTGCCGAACTGGTCGAACTGGTGGCTGTCGAGGTGACCACCGGGCGATGAGGTGTTGACCTCGTTGCCGGAGGCGTTGAGGTAATGCGTTGTGGCGTCGGCGTAGCCGCCACTGCCGGGCGTCGGCGACGAAGCGGAGTTGGTGCCGGGATTCGTCTCGGGGCCGAACAGCGCCGTCGCGTCAGTGGGCAGATCCTTCTGCCCCCACTTCGTGATCGCCGGGTAGTCCATGTCGTGCGGGCCACCCGCACCGCGGGTCAACGGCACGTTGTACACGACATTCGTGGCGACCTCGCCGTCGAGCTGATCCTTCGTGCCCACCGTGAGCGCGGCCCGGTGGACCTTCAGCAGCCGGCCGGCGTTGTCGTCACCAGGGGTGGCGCCGTAGTCGAAGTTCCACGGCAACTGACCCGCCGGCGTCACCTTCGACACGCGCCCGGCGCCGTCGTAGTCGTACCCGGTCTTGATGGGGTTGGCCAGGCGCGGGTCCCACACCTCACGCAGTCGCCCGGCGGCGTCGTAGGCGTAGCGGGCGACCTCGACCGGTGACTCCACGCCGGCGACCGGGTCCCACGACCAGACCTTGACCGCTCGTACATGGTCGACGACGTCACCGAGCGTAGATCCGGACGCGGTCGTCGCGCTCGCGTAGTCGTACTCGAGGGCCTCACAGCCCC
>JAOPWA010000670.1 GCA_025965915.1 Dactylosporangium sp.
ACGAGGAGCACCATGTGGGCGGTGGCGATGGCGAAATCGGCCAGCGACCCCTCGGCTCGGCCCAGGTGGTGGCCGGTGATCCACGTCGGCCAGAGCAGGTTACTCAATGCGAGTAGAACAAGGCCGCCGACGGCGATACCCCACGGCCACCGGTCCGGCAGGTGGTTCGCTCGGAGGGCGCCCAGGAAGGTGACGACGGGCACGCCGGTCACCAGCGCGTACACCACTGTGCGCCCCGAGGCGTCGGCCAGCGCATACGCGGCGGTCGCCCCGGCGGCCGTGACGAGGAAGCCGGCATGGACCACGACAGCCGGCGAGGTGCTGCGGGGCCACTGCATGCGCTCTCCTCTCCCTCGGCCTACCTCTTGTCATCGGCCGCGGTTGGGAACGGGTGAGCCAAATAGCCGACATCGACGAACGGCTCTGTCGAGGGTGGTCAGCTGAGAAGGTACCGGCCGCGGCCGCCATGGACCACCCGCCCGCTCGTCAGAGCAACCAGGAGTCCGGACCGCAGCAGCTGGTTGATCTTTTCGGTCCGGCGGTGGTAACCGAGCAGTTCGAGAGTCGTGCGGAACAATTCCTGTTCGGTCATGTCCGATGTCGACGTCAGCGCGTAGCGCACGGCGTTGGCGACCTCTTCCGGGGCGATCTCCTCGAAGGCGCGATCAGTCCTCGACAGCGTCGTGCGGAAACCGGTCCACCGCCTGGGGTCGAGGGTGCTCGGCCAGGCGAAACTGCCCACGCCCTCATGAGGGCGGAGGACCCCCGGATCCACCAGGGCCAGAACGGCGGTCCGTCGGTCCACCCTGGTCTTCACGAACCCGAACCGGGCCAGGGTCAGCTTCGCGAGCCGGTGCTGTTCGATCGGTCCCTCGGCCGCGATGATCTCGCGAAGGCTGTTCTGGACGAGCTTTCGTACCCGCTGGTCGGTGCCGATGAGGTTGATGTCGGCCTGGCTGCCGATCCGCGACGGCTGGTAGGGGATGAAGGCGACCAGCCCGGAGGTGGTTGTCCCCGACGATGAGTTGTCGGCTGCGGGCTCCGGCGGCGCATCGTGCGCGGCGACCGGGACCTGATCCGGGTCGGGCCGCTCGGCCGGCACCGATCTCACCGGCGCCCGGCGGCTGGCGGCGGGGCGCTTGCGCGGCGTAGCGATTTCGGTCTGCTCTGTTCGCAGCGGCGTGCCGGACGGTTCAGCTACGGGTTCGACGGCGACGGATTCCACCGCCGCGACTGCGCGGGCGGCAGATTCCACCGTCGCGACTGCGCGGGCGACCGCCGAGTCGATCTTTTCCAGCAGCATCGCCCGGTCGTGGATCCACGACGGCAACCAGAACCGGACCACCTCCGGCCAGCCCATGACGGTACGCAGCAGCGTCGGCGCTCCGTCCCGGTCGGCCACCGTCGGCCGCCTGCTCCACTGTGGGCTGTCGAGCATCACGGCGACCTGCCACCGGTCCGACCCGGGGGCCCGTACCGCGATGTCAACGGCGAAGTCCGACAGTCCGTACCCGGTGAGAACCTCGTGGCCCCGCGCCCGGATCGCCCCGGCCACCTCGTCGCGGATCCGGTCGTGCCGCGCGCTCCGACCCGGCGTGAGGTCGCCGAGGCGGTCCATGCCGGCAGCTGCCATCTCGCAGTAGGCCCGCAGGTGCTGAGTGCCCAGCGCCGACGTCCGGGACAGGTCGATGTCGCCCGGATCGAACGAGGCGAACAGCAGCACCTGGCGTCGGGCCCGGGTGATGGCCACGTTCAGTCGGCGTTCCCCGCCGGCCTGACTGAGTGGACCGAAGTTCAGCGGCAGCTGCCCGGTCGCCGCGTTGGTGGAGAAGGCCAGCGAGAACAGGATCAGGTCGCGCTCGTCTCCCTGTACGTTCTCCAGGTTCTTGACGAAGATCGGTTCAGCCGCGGTCGGTGACATCTTCTTCTGGATCAAACGGTCCGAGCTGTCCTCCAGCAGGTTGAGGATGAGGTCTCGCTGCTGGAGGTTGAACGTGACCACCCCGATCGAGTCGCCCTCGGTGACCGGGTCGCGCAGGCGTGAAGCGATCTCCGCGACGACGGCTCGGGCCTCCACTTCGTTGGTGCGCGACGCACCCCGGTCGAAGTGGCCGTCGACCCGGCGCCAGCCGATGCCGGCCGTGCTGTTCGCACCGGGCGAGGGCAGGCTCGACAGCCTGCTGTCGTAGTAGTGGCGATTGGAGAAGGCGATGAGCGACTCGTCGCGGCTGCGATAGTGCCACGACAGCCAACGCTGGGGGAGCCCGGACTCCACGGCCTCGCTGAGAATGCTCTCCAGATCCTCCGCCGAGCCCTTGCCGCCGGTGATGTCCTCGCCACCGGCGGACGCCTGCATGATGGTGCTCGGTGGCATCTGGCGCGAGTCCCCGACAACGACCACCGCTTTGCCGCGCCCCATCGCACCGACCGCCTCGGCGACCCGGATCTGCGAAGCCTCGTCGAAGACGACCAGATCGAACCGTGCGGCCCCGGGCGCGAGGAAGTTGGCCGCTGACGCGGGACTGACCAGCACACAGGGGGTCAGCGCCAGGACGATGTCGGGGTAGGTCTGGAACAGTTCCCGGAAGGACTTGCCGCCGCGCTTTCGTCGCAGCTCGGCACTGAACTCGCCGATACGGCCGCGCGGGTCGCCGAAGGCGTTCGGCCGGCCGCGCACCAGCGTCGAGGGTAGGTGATCGAGCAGGGCCGTTCGTAGCTGCTCGGCTGCGGCCTCGAACTGGTCAATGTGGTCGTCGTGCAGGTCGGGGTCGAAGTGGTCCAATGCTCCAGCGCGTAGCCGCTCCGACACCGACGTGGCGGCGAGGCCGCGCTGGTAGGCCTCTTCTGCGACGTTCGGGTCCACCTCTCCACGCAGCAACCGGTCGCGGTACTCGGTCAGGCCGGCCTCGGCCAGGACGTCGGAGTGCGCTAGGACAGCGCCGAAGCGTTGCACCGCGGACAGCCCCTCGGTGCGCAGGTCGGTGAGCCAGGTGGCACCGTCGCGCTGCCACGCGTCGAACCAGTGCAGCTGTCCTGTCCACAGCTGGAGCTGCGGCTGCGTGCTCTGGAGGATGCCGCGCCAGGCCCGCCAGCCGGCGGCGAACTGCTCGAGTACAGCGACGTCGGCATCGGTGACGCCGGCCTGAAGGAAGGCCCAGACCGCGGGGTACTTCGCCACGAGGTGCCGGCTGAGTACGCCTGCCTGCTGGGCCTGCGCCAACTCCGCTTGCGCGGTCGCGTTGGTGGGCAGCCATCCAGTGGGCAGCGGCAGACCACCGAGGGCCTGGATCTGCTCATGGAGCGCCGATGCCCGGCTCCGGGCGGCGAGCAATCGAGCGAGGGTCGGCTCGACCTGGTTACCGTCGACCATCGCGCCCGGCGGCAGGTACGGCGCTAGGCGGTCCGCCACCGCCTGCAGGTGCCTTCCCCTGCCGAACCTGCGGGCGCCGGCCTCCCGCGCTTCGGTGTGCCATGCGGGCAGCTCTGCGACGGCGAACACCTCGGGCCGAAAGCTCGCCAGTTCGCGGCCGTACGCCTGCCGGAACCGGCCCAGCTCCGCCTGCAGGTGCGTCACCGCCGCATCCCAGCGTGGATCAGCGGCCCGCATCATGGTCGTCTCGTCCGGGAGAGCACCGCTGGCGGCGAGCCTGGCGGCTGGAAGGAGACCGCCGACCGCGGTCGGACCGGGCAGCTCCCGTAGCAACCCGACGAGATGAGGTTGCCTCGCGACCAGACACCGAACCTCTTCCAGCTCCGCGGCGATCTGTGTCACGGCGCCGGCGTGCAGGCCGTCCAGGGTCCGGCGGCCGCTCAGCGTCCACGGATGGTGCGGACCCAGCCGCGCCGCTCGGGCAGCGGCGGGGAGCGCGCGAAGCGCAGCCTCGACGCGCCGGCGCTGATCGTCGGGTGTGGCGAGGTGACCCGCACCCATGGGGGCGTGCGGCCCGTCGCCGTAGGCGAGCGATCCTTCGTACGCCGACCAGGCGGACAGGCCCGCGGGGTTGGCGGCGTGGATGCGGGCCGGGTAGTCGGTGAGCGGGGCGAGCCGCGCGCGGTAGCCGGTCTCGATCGCCTTCCAGGTGGCGTCACCGTCGCGCTCGCGCTGCTCCAGCGCCTCGCACAACTGCTCCCGGATAGCGTTGATCGACTGTTTGCGCCCGTGCAGGTCCAGCGCGAACGGAGCGAGACCGACCTGCCCCAGCCGGCGCTTGACGACATCGAGCGCGGCCTGCTTCTCGGCGACGAACAGCACCGAGCGCCCAGCGGCGACCGTCCGGGCGATCAGATTGGTGATGGTCTGCGATTTCCCGGTGCCGGGCGGCCCCTCGAGGACGAACGACTGACCCCGTTCGGCCATGACGATGGCCTGCATCTGGGATCCGTCGGCCGGGATCGGCAGGTGCAACTCGGCTTCGTCGATGCCGGCTTCGTCGGTGCCGGCCGGGTCGTCGAACGCGGCTCCGGTCGACTCCACCAGGTGGCGTACCACCGGGTTTTCCAGGAACGTCGACCAGTGGTCGTTGAGGTCGCGCCACATCTGGAAGGTCGAGAACTGCAGCAGCCGAAGGCTGGCGCTCTCGTCGATGCGGTAGTTCAGGCGGCTGTCGACCAGACTCGCGCTGATCGCGGCGAGCGTCTTCGCGATGTCGACCCCGTAGTCGTCGACTATCGGGTTCGCGAGCTCCGGGATCTCTACGCCGTGCTTGAGGCGTAGCCACTCGACCAGGCAGTAGTTGGGCGCCGCGAGTTCTGAGCCGTCGACCACGAAGAAGTACGGCCGGCGTCCGGTGCCGCCTTCCATGCGCACCGGGAGTAGGAAGAGCGGAGCGCGCGCCTCGGCGCCGGTGCTCTTGGTATGTACGAGGGTGCCGATGGTCAGGTACAGGTAGTTGCTGCCGGTCTCCTGTTCCATCGTGCGGGCCTCGCGCTGGATGCCGCGCATGGTCGACACATACTTCTGTTCCGTCACCCCGCCGTAGATGCGGCGGTCCGTGCGCAACTCCTTGGCCAGCAGGTCCGGGTCGAGATCCGGCGCCAGCCGCGCTCCGGTGAGCTGTTGGAGGTGACTGGTCGCGTCCTGCGGGATGACCTGGATCTGACCGCCTTCGCGGACCAGGTTGTCGAGCAGCGCCAACGCGCCCGAGGGCACGTACAACTCGAGCCCGCGGCCGCGGGTGGGAAGGTTGAGTAGCGGATTGCGCAGGCTGAGATCGAGTAGCGACTTCTTCCACTGCCTCACGCGCCGGGGGGAGTCGTCAGATTTCTCCGGTGGGCCGACGCCGGCACCGGCGTCGACACCGACACGCTCGCGCTGAGAAAGCGGTCGGATGCCGGAGCGGTGAGCCAGGTGTACGTCCACCAAGCTCTGAAGCTCGTGACCGTGGGTGCGGAAGTCGTCGAGCCCTGCCTCCGCCCGCAGGTCGCCGTCGTCTTCCGTGAACCGCTCGAACACGCCGCTGCGCATGACCCTCCCGCTACGTCAGCAAGATAGCCAATCATGCACGGCTTTGGTAGCAAATCGTCCGATCAGCCACATAATCCGCGTGTTTATCCGAGTTGGCCCTTCCGCGCAGGCCATGATCAGGCACGACCGGCGTGCGTTTGCGCGCCCACCTGCCGATGATCGCGACGACCTGTCGAGGATCTAGCCAGGAGCGGGTAGGTGGATTCGAGCCGGGTACGGGTAGCCCGTTTCGGTGAGGTGGCGCGGGCGTAGCGGACTGGCCGTTTTGTTGGCGTCACTGATCGCGGGCCGGGTCGGCGACCGATTGGCCGACTTCGCCGAACGGCGCCGGCCGTGAAGAAGCTGTTCGCCGTCACCCTCGGCATCCTGACGGCGATCGGTGGCTTCGTGGACATCGGTGACTTCGTGGCCAGCTCCCAGGCCGGTTCCCGGTTCGGCATGTCGCTGGCCTGGGTGCTCGTGGTCGGCGTGGTGGGCATCTGCGCGTACGCGGAGATGGCCGGTAGGGTCGCCGCGATCAGCAACCGGGCGGTATTCGATCTCGTCCGCGAACGGCTCGGCCCGCGGGTCGCGCTGCTCAACCTCGTGGCGGCGTTTCTGGTCACGCTCGTCACGCTCGGTGCGGAGATGGGCGGCGTCGCGCTGGCCCTGGAACTGGCCACGAGCGTGCACTATCTGCTGTGGGTACCGGTGGTTGGTCTCGTGTTGTGGGTCATGCTCTGGCGGCTGAAGTTCCAGACCCTGGAGCGGATCTTCGGGCTGGTCGGCCTGTCGCTGGTGGTGTTCCTGATCGCGCTGCCGCACCTGCATCCCCATTGGCACGGCATGTGGCGGCAGGCCACCCACCCGGCGCCGGCCACCGGCGAAAGTTGGTCGACGTACAGCTACTTCGCCGTCGCCCTGTTCGCCTCGGCGCTGACCCCGTACGAGGTGTTCTTCTTCTCCTCCGGCGGGGTCGAGGAGAAGTGGGGGCCCGGTGAGCTGTCGACCATGCGGGCCAACGTGCTCGTCGGGTTCCCGATCGGGGGACTGCTGTCGCTCGGGATCATGGCCACCGCGGCGACGGTGTTCCACCCACTGCACGTGCGGCTCAACTCCGTGGGGCAGGCCGCCCTGCCGGTCGCGCTCGGCCTGGGCAAAATCGGCCTCGCAACGGTCATCCTCGGCATCTTCGCCGCCACGTTCAGCGCGGCGATGGAGACCGGCCTGTCATCGGCCTACACCGTCTCGCAGTACTTCGGCTGGCAGTGGGGCAAGCTGGTCGCGCCGCGGGAGGCCGCGCGCTTCCACGCGCTCATCCTGGTAAGCATCCTGCTCGGCGTACTGATGCTGTTCACCACGATCGACCCCGTGCAGCTGACCGAGTTCATGCTGGTGTTCAGCGCATTCATCCTGCCACTGACCTATCTGCCGATCCTGGTGATCGCCAACGATCGCGGGTACCTCGGGCCGCACGTCAACGGCCCGCTCGCCAACATGATCGGGACGGTGTTCCTCATCGTGATCGTCATCGCGGCGGTCGCGGCGATCCCACTCATGGTCGTCACCGGGATGGGGGGCTGACGGTGCTCGTCGGATTCCACCTGCTCGACCGCCAGGTCATCGACCACGACGGGCTGCTGGTGGGCAAGGTCGACGACGTGGAACTCTCCGACGAGGACCCGCCTCGCATCGTGGCGCTCCTGCTCGGTCCGCAGGCATTGGGCCAGCGGATGGGCGGCCGGCTCGGCCGGGTTGTCGCAGGCCTCGCCCGATGGCTGCATACCAACGCCGACCCGTTACCCGGTCGCATCCCGTACGAAGAGGTGGCCGGCCTCGACACCGCCGTACACCTGCGGATCCCACGCGGCGACCTACCGCGGCCGCCGTTGGAGGGGTGGCTGTGCGACAACCTCATCGACCGGATCCCTGGAGCCACCCGTGCGGGCGAGTGACCTGATCGGGCACCCCGCCTACGACCGCGCCGGCCGGCCACTGGGCACCGTCGTCGACCTGGTCGCCGAACCCGAGCCGGACGGGATGCCCCGGGTGGTCGCCGTCGTCGTCAACCCCCACTGGCACGCCCGGCTCTTCGGCAATGTACGCGACGAAGCCCACGGACCGTGGCTGCTGGAGCAGGTCACGAAAGGGCTGTCGCGCGGTATGCGTACCGTCCGTTGGAACGACGTGCGGATCGGGGACCGGCCGTTCAGGGGCGGGGCAGGTTCCTGATGTTGCTGCGGGCCATCTCCAGGGCGGCGTCGACGTCACCGGAGAGGACGATCTTGCTGAACGCGAGCCCGAACCCCTTGACCTGTTCGGCGGTGATCTTCGGGGGTATGGACAGCGCCTTCGGGTCGGTGACGACGTCGACCAGCGCCGGGCCTGGGGTCGCGAGGGCTTCCCGCAGGCCTTCGTGCACGTCACCCGGGTCCTCGATGCGGATGCCCGTCGCACCGGCGGCCCGGGCGACAGCGGCGAAGTCGGGGTTCTTCAACTCGGTCTGGTACGGAGGCAGGCCGGAGACGAGCATCTCGAGCTCGACCATCGCCAGTGAGCTGTTGTCGAAGATCACGACCTTCACCGGCAGGTCGTACTGCAGCAGGGTCAGGAACTCGCCCATCAGCATGGTGAAGCCACCGTCGCCACAGATCGCGACGACCTGGCGGTTGCGATCGGTCAGTTGGGCGCCGATCGACTGCGGCAGGGCGTTGGCCATCGAACCGTGGTTGAACGATCCGAGCATTCGCCGACCTGCGGTCGCCCGGATCAGGCGGGCCGCCCACACGTTGCACATCCCGGTGTCGACGGTGAAGATCGCATCCTCGGCGGCGACCTCGTCGAGGGTCGCCGCCACCTGCTCCGGGTGGATGGGGCGACGGCCTTCAACCCCTCGGGCGTACGCGTAGACCCGGTCCATCAGGTCGCGGTTGCGGCGCAGCATCCGGTCCAGGAACCCACGGTCGGTCTTCTCGGCGACCTTCGGCAGCAGCGCCAGGACGGTCTCCCTGGCGTCGCCCCACACGCCCAGGTCGAGGCGGGAGCGCCGGCCCAGCCGCTCGCGCGCCACGTCGACCTGAACCACCTTCGGCTTCGTCGGCATGAACTGCACGTACGGGAAGTCGGTGCCCAGCAGGACCAGCAGATCGCACTCCTGCATCGCCTCGTAGCAGGCGCCGTAGCCGAGCAGCCCGTTCATCCCCACGTCGTACGGGTTGTCGTACTGGATCCAGTCCTTTCCCCGCAACGCGTGCCCGACCGGGGCCTTCAGCTTCGACGCAAGGGCGATCACCTCGTCGTGGGCACCGGCGACGCCGCGCCCGCAGAACAGCGTCACCCGCCGCGCCCGGTTGACGAACTCGGCGAGCTCGTCGATCACCGCCTCTGACGGGCGGGCCACCGGCCGCTGGTCGAGCCGGTACGTGTGCTCGAGGTACGCGCCGCTCGCCGGCTCACCCGCCACGTCGCCGGGCAGCGAAACCACCGAGACGCCGCCTCGGCCCATTGACTCCTGCACCGCGCTCTGGGCCACCCGGACCATCTGCTCCGGCTTCGTGACGATTCCGCAGTAGTAGCTGCAGTCGGCGAACAACAGGGTGGGGTTGGTCTCCTGGAAGTACCCCGTGAAGAGGTCCGTGCTCGGGATGTGGGCGGCCAGTGCGATGACCGGCGCCATGCTCCGGTGCGCGTCGTAGAGGCCGTTGACCAGATGGACGTGCCCCGGCCCGGCGCTGCCGGCACAGGAGGAGAGCCGGCCGGTGATCTGGGCTTCGGCCCCCGCGGCGAAGGCGCCGCTCTCCTCGTGGCGTACGTGTACCCAGTCGATGCCGTCGTGGCGGCGGATCGAGTCGGTGACCGGGTTGAGGCTGTCGCCGATGACCCCGTACATGTGCCGCACCCCGGCGGCGAGCAGGATCTCGACCAACTGGTCGGCCACTGTGCGTCTGGCCATGACGACCACCCTGAGCAGACGGTGGGATCTCCGGCGGCTGGACCGCAGATACGCCCTTCCCAGCGCCAGCTCACCTAACCCCCTCAGCAGCGACTACGGCGCCGCTGCGGCTCGGGATCGGCCTGCGGGGATCCGGCCAGCAGCGCGAGGACCGCTCGCTGGCGGCGGACACCGAGATCCAACGTGGGGCCGCCGACGGCCCCCCGACATGGGTGATCAAGATATAAACCGGTGTGGCGGAGGTCAGCCTAAGCGCCTGACCTCCACCACCGAACAGGTCTATTCCATGCGCACCCGTACGCATTCCAAGTCGCACTCAAGTACGGGGCAAGTCCGCTCGCCAGGATGGTTGGCGTGCGAACGAGACACTTCAGCCTGTACATCACGGCCACCCCGGAACGGGTATGGCACGCGCTGACCGATCCGGCCATGACCCGCCGGTTCTATTTCGGCCTCGCCGTCGAGTCCGACTGGCGGCCCGGCTCGCCGATCGTGTACCGGGGCACGGCCGCCAACTGCCCGGTCGCCGTGTTGTTGGCCGGCGAGATCGTCCACGTTGAGCCCGGACGACGGCTCGTGCACAGCATGCTGAGCGACACCGACACGGACCGGGACGTGCACAGCTGGGTGAGCTGGGAACTCGAAGAGTCCGAGCCCGGCGTCTGCCGAGCCAGTCTGACCTGTGACGACCTGGACCGGTTCGACGACCCGGAGCGTGACGAGGCCTGGTGCCGGCTGCTCAGCGACCTCAAGACGGTACTGGAGACGGGGGCGGCGTAGTCGTCGTCGTGTCGTCCCATCGTGTGTACACAGTGCACCTTTGAATGCTGATCAAATTACCCGCTATCGACATATGCCCACTTGTCGGTAATCGCATCCTTCGATGCTGTCGCCGTTGTCGCCTGGTCGGTTCACAGGCACCGGCCGTTTGCCACTGGCCGGTGAACGGTTGTCCTCGAAGTGTCGTGAAAGGCCGCCGGCTGACCCCCGACACGGGGATTCCGCGAGACCCGCGTCACAGTGAAGCTTCCCTCTAGCAACCGTTCTGCAACCGCAGTGATGTTGGCAGGGGAGATCATGCCGGAGCATATGCCGAGCCGGCGCCAGCCGATACGCGGCGCGCAATTGCTTTTGCCGATGCTCGCGGCGGCCCTTGCCTGGTTCGGATGGCTGGGCGGGGCGGATGCGGGCACGGCCGGCAACCTCAGCTTCGGGGCGGTCGACGCGACGGCCGAGTTCGTCAGCGCACCACCGATGAACCAGATGATGATGCCGATGGACAGCGGTGCCGACCATGGCGACCAGATCCAGGTCGCCGTTCAGCTTCGCAACGACACTGACCGGCCGGTCACTGTCCCGTTCGGGCGCATCCGCATGGTGGCAGCTGACGGCGCGGAGGTAGCGGCCGTCGCTGGGCTGGTCGGCGACCTGACGATCCGTCCACACGCCGAGGTCGAGGAGCGACTACGCTTCCCGGCGCCAGACGCCGACAAGGCGCACCGCACCAACCAGGTGCAAATGCGCATACCGGACGGAGACGGCAGCCGTGCGCTGACCGTGTCCCTGCACCGACCCGGCGCTGACCCGTCGTCCGGTTCAGGCACGCACGTGCACAACGGGGGCCACGGCTGATGAACCGTTTCGTGCGCCCGGCCGACGTCTTCCGTGCGGGCATCCTGGTACTCATCCTGGTCGCGGGGTCGGGAGCCCGGGGCGGCGCCAGCTACGACCCGACCCGGACGCTGTCACAGCACGTCGTACGCCAGGGGCCGCTCACGCTGGCGCTGGGCATTGCCGCTGCCATGCTGGCCCTGGCGGGCGCCTGCCGGCTGCTCGCTGTCGCGGACAGCAGGTCGCCGCTGGCGGCCTGGGCGCAGCGCTCCATGGGCGCGGCTGTCGGCGTACTGGCCGGGCTGGCGGGCGCCGCGCTCTACCACGCCGAGACGTTCGGCTCCGGCCGCACCGATGCCCGGCTGGTACTCGCCGGCGTGGCCCGGCTGACCCCGGTGGCGTTGCTGTTCGCCGCGGTGCTGTTCACGCCGGTACCCGCGGCCGTGTCGTCCTTGCTGGCCCGGCACGCGCGGCGGGTGAGCGTCGTCGCGACCGCGTCGGCGACGCTGATCGCCTCTCTCGTCGTCGCCCCGGGCGCGGCGCAGGCTGCCCCGGTCGTGGCGCAGGCTGCGCCGGTCGTGGCGGCCGACTCCGGCACCGTCTGCCCGTCCGGGACGCGGGTTGTCACCTACGAACTGGCCGCGTTCACGGTGGACATCCCGCTCAACGGCTGGGGCGACCATCTGCCCCAGGGCCTGATGTACGCGCTCAGCGGCAACGACGCGCGCATCGGTGAGGCACAGATCAAAGCCAACCCTCAACTGGCCCAGCCGATCGTGATCCGGGCCAACGTCGGCGACTGTGTCCGCATCACCCTGCGAAACGACATCGTGGACTCCTACCCTGCGGGGTCTGAACCCATCCCGACGCCGGGCCACGCCCCAGCCGATGCCGCCGCCGCGGCCGGCCACGGCCCGGCCACGCCGCCGGCCAGGGTGGGCATCCACCCGGACGGCCTGGTGCAGTTCGATCCGACCGACTCCGACGGCGCCCGCGTCGGCGGCAACCCCGACAGCTCCGTCGGCCGTGGCGAGCAGCGCACCTACACCTGGTACGCCGACCACGAGGGCCAGGCGCCTCTGGTCGACATCGCCAATCTGGACGCCGGACGTCACGACGGCAACACCGTCCAACATGGACTGTACGGTGCCGTCATCGTCCACCCGGCCGGGTCGACATGGCACGACCAGGTCACCGGTGCGGACATGCTCGACCCCACCAGCGGCCGCGCGGTGGCGACCGACGTGGCCGCCGACGTCCACGTACCGAGCGGCCCGAGCTTCCGCTCGTTCGCGGTGGTCATCATGGACGAGATCGAGGGGGTGAAGGACCGCGCCGGCCGCAGCCCCACCTTCCCGACCACCGGGCTGGCGGACTCCACGTTCGGCATCAACTACCGGTCCGAGCCGTTGCGCAACCGCCTGCGCGCGATCGGAGAGCACCGGGGCACGAAAACCCCGGAGAACCCGCAGGGCATCGCCAGAACGATCACGCTGCCGAACGGCCGGGCGTACGCCCCGAGCGACCACTTCTGCGACGGGTACGTGCCCGAGCTGGACAAGGTCGTCGACGACCCCGGCGCCAAGTGTATGAACGAGGAGTCGCACCTGCAGTCCTGGGTGTTCGGCGATGAGGGCAAGTTGGTCCACCGCGAGCCGGATGGCCGGATCGTCAGCGACACCGATGTGATGATCGCCAAGACGTACCGGGGCGACCCGTTCCACTTCCACGTGATCCACCCTGGGGCCAAGGAGACCCACCCCTGGCACCAGCACACGCAACGCTGGTACGCCGATCCGCACAACACCCGCTCACCCCGCAAGGACGTGCAGAGCCTCGGCCCCGGGGAGGCGTTCGAACTCGACATCGAGGGTGGGGCCGGCGGCCTGCAGGGCGCCATCGGTGACTCGATCTTCCACTGCCACCTGTATCCGCACTTCGCCCAGGGCTTCTGGGGACACGAGCGGATCTTCGACCGGCTCCGTGACGGCACCCAGTCCTATCCGGACGGTACCCAGTTGCAGGCGCTGCAGCCGTTACCCGACCGCGTCGGCCAGACCCCGGCGCCGGACGCCCTGCACCCGGGCTTCCCGCTGTTCGTCAAGGGCGACCCGGGACAGCGCGCGTATCGCATCCCGCACGCGGTCGTCAAGGACGACTTCGCCGCGATCCGCCGCCCGGGCGACACGATCCGCGGCCCCAACACGCTGGAGGCGGCCAACCTCCCGGCGCTCGACAAGAACAAGCCGGGCGCCGGCGCCATCGACCCGTGCCCGTCCACCGCACCGGTACGCGCCTACCATCCGCACGCCCTGGACCTCCCGTTGACGTACAACAAGGCGGGCTGGACCGATCGACAGGGACGCCTGTACGTCGAGGAGTCCCATGTGGACGCGGTACGTTCCGGGCGGGAGACACCGCAGCCGTACACGATCCGCTCCCGGCAGGGCGAGTGCGTGCAGGTGTTCACCAGCAACGACCTGCACCTCGACGAGGATCCAGGAGTACCGCTGGACCATGTCAACCGCATGGACGGCGTCTACTTCACCGGGGAGGAGACCAGCGAGATCTCCACGCACGTGCACCTCGTCCGGTTCGATGAACTGGGTTCGGACGGCACCTCGGTGGGCTGGAACTACGTGCAGGCGGCCATGCCCGGCCAGACATACGGCTACCGCTGGTTCGTCGACCAGCCGCTGCGGACAGTGTTCTTCCACGACCACCAGTACGCCAATCTGCATCAGCAGAAGGGCCTGTTCGCGGCGATGAACGTCGAGCCGGTCGACGCGACGTGGACCGACCCGACCACGGGGGGACCCACCGACGGCACCGGCCCGATGGCCGATATCCACTCCGCGTCCGGCCCGCACTTCCGCGAGTTCACGCTGTTCTACTCCGACCGCGTACCGATGTGGCGTGACAAGGGTTCCGGTGCCCCGGTGGCGCCGCCGGGTCAGGTCGGCGACTTCGGCGCCGACCAGGGCGGGTACGCGATCAACTACCGCAACGAGCCGTTACAGATCCGCACCGCGCCGGGGGCGCCGGGCCTTGCGGGCGATCCGGCGTACGTGTACTCCTCGGCGGTACACGGTGACCCGTCCACCCCGTTACTGCGCGCGTACGCCGGCGATCCGGTGGTGATCCGGCAGGTGACCGGCGCGCACGAGGAGGTGCACAACTTCACCCTGCACGGTCACCGCTGGCTCAACGAACCGGACAACCCCAACAGCACGATGACGAATGTCCAGGGCGGCGCCCTGGCCGAGTACTTCAACTTCGAGTTGGTGTCGGGTCGCCCGAGTAAGGGCGGGAAGACGCCACGGGAACTTGATGCGGAAGGTGGGCTGAACGCCTCGAACGGCGGGCCGACCCTGGTCGTCGACGGTGCAGGGCCGCCGGGTGACTACCTCTATGGCTCGACCGCGCTCGACGACCAG
>JAOPWA010000671.1 GCA_025965915.1 Dactylosporangium sp.
GGTCGCCGATCCGGACAAGCTGGCCCGCCTCGACATCCGAAGACGCGATCGCCTCGGCGGCATCCTCCACGAGTACGAGCATGCTGCGTGACCTGCGCGGACGAGATTTTCGGCAAGTGCAACCCCGGCCACGAAGATCGCTCTTGATCTCGTTGAGAGCGGACTCCTCCTCCCACCGATCATGGTAGGCCGTGGCCAGGTCCACACCGGACAACTCGTGCGGGTCGAGAATGGTGGTGATCACCGTGATCAGTTCACCGGCGGGGTTGCGGTCCGGCACGGTGTAGTCCACCACCCGCACCAGCCGGGCGACATCCGCGGGGACCTCACCGCCGGCGGCCACCGCCTGCACCAGCCGGCACCAGCCGGCACCGCCGCTCGGCACCCAGCCCGGGACGGTAGATCAGAGCGAGGTAGGAACCGTCAGACAGCCACCGCATACATCCCAGCGACACCGACGCCCCGACGCCAGCCAGATCCGCGCCGGTGGCGGCGAAGCGGCCCAACAGCTTCCAGGAGTAGAAGCCGCTGTCGGCCAGCAGCAGCATCCCCGGCTGCACCACCCCGGTCAACTCGCCGGCCTGGGTACGTTCCCCGGTCGTGCACGGGCCGATAACCGCCCCCACCATCGCCCGGCTGACGCACTCGACGACCGCGGTCACCTGCGTCTTCGGGTACGCCGAGGCTTTCGGCCCGGATCCCATCCGGCCCAAGTGCGCCACGTTCGCCGGCGTGTCGGCCACATCGAAGCTGGTGCCATCGATGGCCATCAGCCGGCGTCGGGCCAGCCAGGCTCCTTTCGTGCCCGAGGTCGCCACCGGCACCGCCGCCCGGTCGAACAGTTCCTTCACCGGCGCCACGCCAAGGCGTTGCCGGGCCTGAGTGATCGCCGAGCCGGTGGGGACCTGCCAGTCATCAGACCAGGAGCCCATCATGCGCAGGCTGCCGACCAGTCGGCGCATCACTTCCTCGGCGGATTCCTGGGCGTACAGGCCCATCGCGATCACGTACCGGATCATCACGTGCGCCGGTAGGCGCCGGTTGCGTTTCTCCCGACACCCGATCCGGTTGATCACCTCTTCGATGAGGTCGCGGTGGAACCAGGCCGAGAGCACACCCAACCCGATGTGGTCGGTCAACCGGCCCGAAGGCTGCGCCCGTGGCATCACGACCGGAAACCGTACCGGTCCCGATCAGCATCCGTCAGTGCACCACGCTGACCTGCACCGATGCCTTATCCGAACGGCATTGGGTCCTGGTCCAGGCCGATGGTGACCTATAACAAGGCGGCAGCATCAGCCGACTCGATTCGTCTTCCCGGGCAGGGCCAGGGACGGCCGCTTGAATTCAAGTGGGCGTTGATCAAAGAGCGATGACGGCCTTGAGGCAGGTTGGGTCCGACCGGACCGCCGCCAGGGCATCACCGTACTGGTCGAGCGGAAAGCGGTGGGTGATGAGGCCCTCCCCGTTGACCCGGCCGGACCGCAGCATCGCCAGTGACCGGTCGAAGCAGTTCACCTGGGCGAACGATCCCTTGACGGTCAGCTGCCGCCGGAAGATCTCGTACGGGCTCCACGCCACTCGGTCGCCCTCGTCGCACATCCCGTAGACCAGTACCGTCCCGTTGTCCTTGACCAGCCCTGGTAGGTGCTGCACCACGGAAGACGCACCGGTCGCGTCGATGGCCACGTCGTAGCCGCCCGGCGACAGTTCCTTGAGTCTGGCGGCGGTCCCCGCGGGGTCGCTGCGGGAAACCTGCACGACGCGGTCGACCCCGAACGACCTCGCAAGCTCGAGCTTGAACGCGCTCGGACTGGCCACGGTGAGGCGAGACGCGCCACCGTGCAGCACCAACTGGGCCAGCAGCAGGCCCGTAGTGCCGGACCCGATCATCACAACGTCGGCGCCCGGCCGCAGCTGCAGCACGTCCATGCCGTGGACCGCACAGGCCAGTGGTTCAGCCAACACGGCCACGTCAAGGGGGAGATCGTCCGCCGCGAAGCACTTGTCCGCCCTGGTGACGACCTGCTCGGCGAACCCTCCCGGCGCGTTAACACCCAACGAGTGGAAGTGACGGCAGAAAAGCGGCTCGCCGCGGCCGCACTCGGGGCAGTACCCGCATGCCGACGCGTTGTCGATCACAACGCGCTGCCCTTGACGGAATCCCTCCACGCCAGGCCCCACCGACACCACTTCGCCGGTGATCTCGTGTCCTGGTGTTAGTGGGTACTCGGCAAAGAACCCACCGGCATGGATATGCAGGTCCGTTCCACATACCCCGGCGAGCGTCGGCCGAACCACGACCTTGCCCTCGGCAGGCACCGGGTCGGGAACCTCGCAGATGGTGAACTCCTCCGGCGCGGAGTAGACGACGGCCTTCATATTCCTCCTCTGCCTTCTGTCGATTGTCGGGAGGGGCTATTAATGCATCCCGATCGACGTTACGGACGTGAGCTGATTGCGGATGAACGAGTTCGCGTGTGCGCCGAGGTCCTCGGAGTCGTTCCACAGGTTGCGCCAGATGCCAAGCATGCGGCTGAGGTCCTCGTGCACGACCGCCGAAGAGAAGGACTCGAATACCACCGGCCCGTCGTAGTCGATGTGTGCCAGGCCCCGGAAGAACGAGTCGAAGTCGACCGAGCCCGATCCCAGGTACCCGCGGTGACTCTCGCCTATGTGCACGTACCCGAGCCGCTCGCCGCAGGCCAGGACCGGGGAGAACATGTCGGGCTCCTCGATGTTCATGTGGTACGTGTCGAGGTGCACGCTGACGTTGTCGTGTCCGACGTCCCGGACGAACGCCAACCCCTGACGGCCGGTGTTCAACAGGTTTGACTCGTACCTGTTCACCACCTCGATGCCCAACCTGACGCCGAGGTCCTGGCCGCGGGCTGCCAGTCGGGCGATCGCGTCGACGCTGTTCTGCCGGGCGCGGGCCGAAGCCGGCGCGGAGTACTTCTTCATCGCGCAGTAGATGACGCCCACCACAGCGGTACCGCCGACGTCGCTGAGCACCTCCAGGCACTTGCCAAGGAACTGCTCGCCGGCCGCGACGATCTGCGGGTCCTCGCTGGAGATGTCCGTGCGTTCGTTCAGTCCCAGCGACGCGGTGGCCGCCAGGTCGTACTCGCTGAGCAGTTGCTTCGTCGCGGCGACGTCGAACCCGTACGGGTCCATCAGCGGGATCTCAAGGAGGTCGAAGCCCGCCTCCTTCGTCTTGGACACGGCCAGCCGCATGCCATCCACGTCGAACGTGCCGGACCAGACCGAACCGTGGCAACCAATCTGCATCTCTGCTCATTTCTCGTCAGGGGTCAGCGACCGCGGCGGCACGGTAGGTGCCGTCCCGCCCGCGCATTGCGGGTTACTGCTGAGGGTGGATGATCGCCTTGACCGAGTCAGGAACGTGGCTTCCGAGAGTCAGGGCTTCCTCGGTCTGGTCGAGCCGGAAGTGGTGCGTGATCAGTGGGTTGACGTCAACCCGCCCAGAAGAAACCAACTCGATCGCGATCGGCCACGTGTGGGCGTAGCGGTTGACAAGACTGATCGTCAGCTCTTGAGGGTTGAGCTGCGCCAGAGGCAGGGCGATCGCCTTCTCCTTGGACATGCCCACCATCGCGGCGCGACCAGCGGGCCGCAGACGGCGAAGGCCCTCGGCAAGGACACCGGGCGCACCGGAGCACTCGATCAGGACGTCGAACCTCCGCTCCGACGGCGCCTGGCTCTTCTCGGTCGCGAAGCCCATCGACTTCGCCAGGTCCAAACGGAAGTCGGACACGTCGGTAACCGTCACCGAGCCCGCACCGAGGGCCCGGGCTGCGGCCGCCGACACCAGTCCCACCGGGCCGGCACCGGTGATCAGAACATGCTCGCCGGGGTTCAGGTTCGCCCGCTGGCACGCCCAGATTCCGACCGAGAGCGGCTCGAGCAGGGCGCCTTGCTCGTACGACATCTCATCCGGCATGGGGAACAGGTTCCGCGAGTCGATCAGCAGATACTGCAGCAGAGCGCCGTCGTAGGGCGGGGTCGCCAGGAACTCCAACTCCGGGCACAGGTGGTAGCGGCCGGCAAGGCATTCCCGGCAGTCGCGGCACGGAGTACCGGGTTCGATCGCGACCCTGTCACCGGCTTTGACATTCGTTACCTCAGATCCGACGGTTTCGACCTGACCGGCGACCTCGTGGCCAAGGATGAGCGGGCCGTCGACGACGTAGTCGCCGATCTGCCCCACCTTGAAGTACGCGGTGTCCGACCCGCATACCCCGACCGCTTCGATCCGGACCACTGCCTGTCGTGGACCCGGGGTGGGAACGGGCCGTTCCTCGATCGCGATCATGCCAAGCCCGGTCATGACTGCTGCACGGTTTCCCATAAGGTTCCTCTCGAAGATTTGTAGCGGGAGCGTGGTCACGCCCGGCCGTGGGAGCTGCGAGACTTGCGTGCGACCGAGTCGAGCGCGACCGCGAGCAGCAGGACGGCACCTGTCACCTCGAACCGGATCGCCGAGCTCAGGTTCAGCAGGGTCAGTCCACTGGAGATGGACTGAATGACCACCATGCCGAGCAACGCGGAGAAGGCGCTTCCTCGGCCGCCGAACAAGCTGGTGCCGCCGATGACCGCCGCCGCGATGGCGTTCAGGTTCACGTCGCCGGTACCGCTGCTCTGGTTGGCTGAGGCGAGTCGGGCCGCGGCAAGGATCCCGCCGACAGCGGCAAGGCTCGAGCAGAGCATGAACACCGAGGTGTTGATGAACCGCACGTTGATTCCGGCTCGCCGCGCGGCTTCGGCGTTGCCGCCGACCGCGAACACCGACTTGCCCCACTTGGTTCGCGTCAGAGCGTAGTTGGCCCCGACGACAAGCAGCACAAACAGCACGAACATCCATCCGACTCCGCGCGACTGGTTGAGGTACCAGGCCGCGTAGATCCCGATGACGAACAAGACCGCGCTGCGGGCCATCAGAAACGGGAGTGACCTGGCAGAGAGCCCAGCCTTGCGACGGGTCCGGGCGAGCGAGTACCCGCTGACGAAAAGCGCCACGGCGGCGAGCAGGACGAACAGGTACGACACCGGCGCCGGCAGATACGACAGTTGGGCGAACACCACCAACTGAGAGTCGAACGGGATGTTGAGCGAGCCTACCTTCCCCAGGACTGACAGTTGCAGGCCGAGGAATCCGAGGAGGCCGGCGAGGGTTGCCACGAAGCTCGGCACGCCGAACCGGTTGACGGCCTGACCGTAGATCCACCCGATCAGAAGGCCTGCCGCGATCGCGGCCAGCAGCGACAAGACGAGTGGCCAGCCGTGGTTGACGAAGGTAACGGCGATGATCGCCGAGGAGACGCCGCTAACCGACCCCACAGAAAGGTCGATCTGACCGATCAGGAGGACGGCGACGACGCCGAGCGAGATCACCCCCACGGGTGCGCACTCCACTGCGAGGTTGCTCAGGTTTGCGCTGGACAGGAAGATCGGGTTCAGCACCTGGAAGACAGTCCAGATCACGACTAGGCCCGCAACCACCGGAAGGACACCGAGGTCGCCCGCCTTGGTTCGCCCGATGAAGGCCGAGAGTGAGCCGCGCATTCCTGAGGTCTGCCGGAGGCGCTCATCTTGGAGGTCCGTGGCGACCGGCGCTTTGCTTACGCCGTCTTCCGCTACGCTCTGCGTCATCGTGGTGTGCTCCCTCCGACGCCGACGTGCGTCTCGTGCTGGCTTCGGGCCGCCGACCTGCGGGTCACGACGTTGTCGGTGGCGCCGGTGATGGCTGCGATGATCTCTTCGGTTGAGACGTCCTTGACGCTGAAGTCGCCGTTGTTGCGGCCGAGTCGCAGGACCGCGACCCGGTCGGCCACGGCGGTGACGTCGGCCATGTTGTGACTGATCATGATGACTCCGAGGCCCCGCTCGCGCAGGCGCTCGATCAGGTTGAGAACTTCGGCGGTCTGCGCCACGCCGAGTGCCGCGGTCGGCTCGTCGAGGATGATGACCTTCGGGTCGCCGAGCAATGATCGTGCGATCGCCACGGTCTGCCGCTGGCCGCCCGAAAGAGACGCAACGGGGACTCGGATCGTGGGGATCTTGGCCGAGAGCTGTTGGAGCAACTCCCAGCTACGGGTCTCCATCTCAACCTCGTTCAGCCGGAAAGGCCGAAGCTCGCGCCCGAGGTACAGGTTGTCGATCACGTTGAGGTTCTCGCACAAGGCGAGATCCTGGAACACCGTCGCGATCCCGAGAGCATGGGCGGCGGCGGGCGTGGGGACAGTGACCTCTTTGCCCTCGAATCGGATCGAGCCGGCGTCTGGCGGGTGCACGCCGGACAGCACCTTGACCAGAGTGGACTTTCCTGCGCCGTTGTCGCCGACCACGGCCACCACCTCGCCGGCGTGAACCTCGAGACTGATGTCGGTCAAAGCCGCGACGGCTCCGAAGGTCTTGGTGATGCCGTGCAACTCCAGGACGGTTCTGGCGGATCCTTGAACCAGTGGGTCTGAGGGCGCTGACATACGTTCTCCCGTGATTGATACCCGATTCACCCATCGTTTTGGGCGAGTGGACCGGGTGGGCTTCTCCCCGTCGCGGCAGGCAACGACGGGGAGAAGCCCCGAGGGTCAGTTGATTCCGCGCTTGACGCAGGCCGCCTGGTACTCGGCGGTGCAGATCTCCGAGGCCTTCACGATCCCGGTCGTCACGACGGTCTCCTTGAGGTTGTCGATCGTGACGACGGTCGGGACGAACAACTGTGACGGGGTGTCGAACAGCGTTGCCTTGCTTTCCGGAGTCTTTCCCTGGGCGAACTGCCAGGCGATGTCCGCGGATGCCTCGGCGACGATCTTGATCGGCTTGGAGATGGTGTTGTACTGGTCTCCGTTGATGATCCTCTGCAGAGCCGCCAGCTCAGCATCGTTGCCGGTGACCGGTGGCACCGGGTTGATGCCGGCGGCCTTGAGCGCCGCGATCGCCCCGCCTCCGGTGCCGTCGTTGGCCGCGGCGATGCCGACAATTTGCTTGCCGAACTTGGTGATCTGTCCACTGGCCCAGTCCTGGGCGTTGGAGGGCTTCCAATCAGGGGTGTCGAGCTCGGCGAGGATCTTGAACCCGCTGGGGTCAAGGGCGCTGTGGACGCCCTTCTTGATCAACCCGGCTGCAGCGTCGGTCGGAGAGCCGTTGATCTGAACGATCCCACCCTGCGCGTTGGTCGCCTTCAGGTGATCCACCAGCGATTGGGCGATCAGCGCGCCGATCTTCTCGTTGTCGAACGAGACGTAGTAATCCGCTTTGGCGCCCGGGATCGGTCGGTCGTAGGCGATGACCTTGGCCCCTTGCGCGTGGGCCGCGGTGACGATGCTGGCCGCGGCGGTGGAGTCGACCGGGTCGATGACGAGGACCTTGGCCCCTTGGGCCAGCGCGGAGTTGGCTTGCTGCTGCTGCTTGGCTGCGTCCGTGTCGGCGTTGGCGTACACGACCGTGCAGCCCGGGCACAGTTCCTTGACCTTCGCCGTGAACAGGGGGCGGTCGTAGGACTCATACCGGGTGGAACCATGGTCCGGCATCAGGAAGGCGATCTTCGCGTTCGAGGCGCTCCCGCCCGAAGAGGAGCTCGGCTTCGACGCGGAGGTAGTGCAGGCACCCATCGCCGTCGCCGCCAGAGCGGCCATGAGGATGCCTGCAGTACGACTCAATTTCAGCATGTTCGTTTTCCTTTGATTGGCCGCGCAAGAGATCCAGCGTTCCTAGATGAGATCGACCCAGACCGGCCCGGGACGCTCGCCACGGCCTCCGGCGCGAGCGCCGTGATTCGGACATCTTGACGATAGTCAAATTGAATCGATCTAATGAGCTGTGATCACGGACTTTAAGCTAGACTCTAAATCGTGTCAAGAACTTTCGCCGATGCGCCCGGACAGGACTCCGCGCGGTTTGCACCGCGTCCGGGTTCATGGACTGCAGGGGTCAAAATCAAGGACGTGGCACGGGAGGCGGCTGTGTCACCCGGCACCGTGTCCAACGTTTTCAACCACCCCGAGCGGGTTGCTGAAGACACCCGACTGCGGGTCGAGGAGGCGGTGCGGCGCTTGGGATTCGTCCGCAACGAGTCCGCCCGCCACCTGCGTGCGGGAAGTTCGCGCACGCTCGGCCTGCTGCTCTTGGACGCCTGGAACCCGTTCTTCACCGACCTGGCACGAGGGGTTGAAGACTGGACCTTCGACCGCGGGTGGGCGGTCTTGATTTCCAACAGCGCCCGCCAGGTCGAGCGCGAGACGATGTACCTCGACCTGTTTATCGAGCGGCGGGTTGAGGGAGTCATCGTGGTCCCCAACGGTGACCTAACCGAGCGGCTGATCGACGTGCGGCGCAGGGGTATCCCGTGCGTCATGGCCGACCAGTTGGACTCCGGCGAGGACTCGATGTCGGTCTCCCTGAACGACGTGCACGGCGGCGAACTCGCCGTAAGTCACCTGCTGGGACTTGGCCACCGACACATCGCGTTCGTCGGCAACCCGGGCCGGGTGACGCAGGTGCGAGACCGTCTACTGGGGACCACCAATGCGATAGCGGCGGCATCACTGCCGGTACGCCTGAGCATGCTCGAGCCGGAGGACTTGACGATCAGTTCCGGTAGGAACGTCGGGCAGCACCTGGTAGGGCTCCGACCGTCCGAACGACCTTCCGCGCTGTTCGCGAGCAGTGACTTGCTTGCGATAGGGATTCTCCAGGTCTTGCTGCGGCACGGCGTTCGCGTGCCGGACGACGTCGCTATCGTCGGGTACGACGACATCGAGTTCGCACGTCAGGTGGTCGTGCCTCTGACGTCGGTGCGGCAGCCCGCATACGAGATGGGTCGGACGGCGGCAGAGTTGCTCACCGACGAACTGGCGGGGATCCCTCCTCAGCGCCGGCACGTCATCTTCGAGCCCGAACTCGTGGTGCGCGAATCCACAGCAGGCGGAAGTGAGCGTTGAGCATATTCGGCCGCTTATGGAGCAGCAATCAGATGGTGCTGCGGTATGAGGCGTGTGGGAGTAACTTCAGCGTCCCGGATGTGACCAGACACGATGCGGGCCGGGCAGGATGAGGCCATGGTGGTGCGCACCTTGGCCTTCATGGTTGTCCGGCAGATTCTCGCGCTAGTTGGCCTGTGCCCGTCGCCGGACACCAAAGACGTCGAGATCACCGTACTTCGCCACCAACTGATGGCATTGCGCCGGCAGGTCACCCAACCCCACTACACGCCAGCCGACCGGATGATCCTCGCCGCCCTCGCGAAGCTACTCCCCCGCGACCGCTGGCCCATACTCCTGGTCACCCCATCAACGTTGCTTCGCTGGCACCGTGAGCCCAACGATGCACTGGCGCACAGACTGCTTCGACCTCGTCGACGTGGCCCTGTCGCCGTGGCCCGGCTGACGTAGGTAGTGGCCAGCCGTCCGGCAAGCCGGCACCCACCACGAGATGATGACCGGCGGGCCCCCGCCTACCGGCCCGGGACTGCTCAGCCGTCGGGCTTCGGCTGATGCCTGCGCGGCCGGATCGGCCGGAACCTGGTCGTCTCGTTGCGCCGCTGGTCTGGTTGCGGTACCCCGCCGCCGATGGACCCCAGAAGTCCGGCGTCGGCCAGCTTGCGGCTCTCGCATGGCCACAGGGCAGCCTGGTCGCGGCGGGTGCCGACGACACACCAGCCGTCAGGGCCCTGCCGCTGCCGAAAACCTTATCCGCCCTGGTCGGAGCCTGTGCGTGGGGTGGACGGGATGTCGACCCCGATTGCTTGGGCTGGGGCTCTCGCGCAGCCGGTGATCGCCACGGCATGATGGGCTGCCGTGCTGCTGCGACTGGCTTACTGGGCGTGGCGAACGCGTTCGCCGTGTTGCGCCTACTGCCGATGAGCAATAGGGACAAGGACGTGGAAATCCTTGCCCTGCGCCATCAGATCACCGTGCTGGAACGCCAGCTGGGCAAGGAGAAGGTGCGCTTCGACGCAGGCGATCGGGCGTTTCTGGCGGCCCTGCTACACCGACTGCCGCGCGACGTGCTGCGCCGAGTGCGGCTGCTGATGCGCCCCGACACGGTGCTGCGCTGGCACCGCGACCTACTCGCCCGCCGCCACGCGGCCGTCTCCCGGCCGAAACGCCCAGGCCGACCGCGGACCGTGCGTTCCATCCGCGCCCTGGTGCTACGCCTGGCACGGGAGAACCCCACCTGGGGATATCGCAGAATCCACGGCGAACTGCTGATCCTCGGGGTGAAGGTGGCCGCCTCCACCGTGTGGGAGATCTTGCAGGAGGTCGGGATCAACCCGGCAGCCGAGCGGGCGGCCAGCACCTGGGCCGACTTCCTGCGCTCCCAAGCCGACGCCCTACTGGCGTGCGACTTCTTGGAGTCTGTCACTCTGACCGGGACGCGGATGTACGTGTTCGCGGTAATCGAGCACGCCAACCTGTGGGGCTCGAGAATTGGGTTACGACGGCTGACCTGCGGTCCTGCGTATGCTCGACGTCGGCGTGCCCGACACGATGGAGGCCATGAGCGCGTCTTTGGTCTACCTGCTGCTTCGCCAGGTTTTGCAGATGTTGTCCCAGCTCGCCCGCGATGGCGGGGCCAAGGATGTGGAGATACTTGTGCTCCGGCACCAGGTGGCAGTACTGCGCCGCCAGGTGCACCGCCCCGATCCCCAACCCGCCGACCGGGTCGTGCTGGCAGTGCTGTCGCGACTGCTGCCCCGCCCCCGCTGGTCGACATTCTTCGTGACCCCGGCAACGCTACTTCGTTGGCATCGAGAGCTGGTCACCCGGCACTGGACGTACCCGCATGCACGGCCCGGGCGGCCACCGGTGGCCAAGCAGGTCCGTGACCTGGTGCTGCGCCTCGCGGCGGAGAATCCCTTGTGGGGGCATCGACGGATACAGGGTGAGCTGGTCGGCCTGGGCGACCGGGTGGCGGCCAGCACGGTCTGGAAGATCCTCAACCAGGCCGGGATCGACCCCGGCACCGCGGCGGTCCGGCCGACCTGGAAGCAGTTCCTGACTGCTCAGGCGCACACGATCCTGGCGTGCGACTTCTTCACGGTCGACACCGTGTTGTTCAAGCGGATCTACGTGCTGTTCTTTGTGGAGCTCGCCACCCGCCAGGTCCACGTGGTCGGGGTGACCACCCACCCGACCGGCGCCTGGGTGGCCCAGCAGGCACGGAATCTACTCATGGACCTCGACCAGCGCGCGGCGGGGCTGCGGTTCCTGCTCCGCGACCGCGACACGAAGTTCACGAGCGTCTTCGACGCGGTGTTCACCGCCGAGGGGATCGACGTGATCAAGACTCCGCCGCGGGCGCCCCGGGCGAACTCATTCGCAGAGCGCTGGGTGGGCACTGCACGTCGAGGGTGCACCGACCGGATGCTCATCATCGGCGAGCGGCACCTGGATGCCGTACTTGCCGAGTACACCTCGCACTACAACGACCACCGTCCACATCGCTCACTGGGACAACGGCCACCGAACCCGCCAACGACAGTCGTTGACCTCAACGCCGCCCGGGTTCACCGGCGCCCCGTCCTGGGCGGGTTGATCAACGAGTACTCGCAGGCAGCGTAGTCCGAACCGGCTTTACGAGCCCCACAGGGTACGGCGAGCGCGGTACCGGACGCTGCCGCTGCGGATAGTGGCCATCCGTTACCGGACCGCCGGACCTGACGGGCCGCGGGACCTGACGGATTGCCGCGTCCGCCGTCTCCGGCGTGCGCCCATCCTCGCGCCGTCATCCATCCATCGACATAAGCCCTGTACCACGCCAGAACTCGATGCAAATGTCGTGGACTGGTGTTTCACTGACCGTGGCGAGGACGCAAGAGGTCAGAATGCGTTGTCGTAATCCGGCCACGGCGCCGAGCTGGTTTATGGGGTGTGCGTCGGCGCTACGAAAGACAGTACGACCTCCGCAAACGCATTGGGGCACTGTTCGGGCAGGCTGACTCCGCCGCCGTCGATCACCTTCAGTTCACATCCCAGCGCCCGGGTCAGCGCGGGTTGGTCGGGAAGTGAATGGGTGTCGTCCGCACCGCACACCAGCAGGGTGCGGGTGCGCACGAGCGACAGCCGCGGCACCATCTCGTACTCGTTCACGGCGACGTGACCGTCCTCGACGCGCTCCAGTACCTGGAGCGCGTCGAGGACGAACCGGGTGAGGTGGTCCTCCTGGCCGTCATGGTAAAAGCCACGTCGCCGCCGCCACAGGTCGGTGAGGTGACTTCCGTCGGTCGTGGGCTCGACGTGATCGATCGGTCGCCGGTTGCGCACCCGCTCGCGGCGTTCGGGAGTGACGAGCGGCATCGCGGACAGCACGAGCGCCGACAGCCGGGCAGGATCGCGGGCCGCCACCTCCAGCGCGATCACGGCGCCAGTGTGGTGCCCGACCAGGGTGACCTGACCGACGCCGAGGGCGTCGAGTACCGCCTCGACGCCGTCGGCGAATCGTTCGATGCTGAACTCGTCGGTGCGCGCCGACTGCCCGAAACCGAGGGTGTCCAACGCCATGGCATGCGCATGCCGACCAGCGATCGGCAGCACGCCGATGTACTCCGTCCACGACCGCGGCGTCTGGTGCAGGAAAAGCACGGGTGTACCGCTGCCGCATTCGGCGAGGTGCATCTGGCCGACGCGGGTGTCGACGTACCGGC
The DNA here is from genome assembly GCA_025965915.1 of Dactylosporangium sp. Lineage (GTDB taxonomy): Bacteria > Actinomycetota > Actinomycetes > Mycobacteriales > Micromonosporaceae > Planosporangium. The sequence goes on from JAOPWA010000671.1 coordinate 12,668, forward strand.
GCCGGACGACAGGGTCTCCGGTCGCCACGGGTCAGCTCCCCGCCTTGGCGACGTTCTTCTGGTACCAGTCCTTGAGGATCACCCTGCCGAGGTCGGGCGCGCTCTTGATGATCTTCTGCCCCATGAAGAAGTCGACGATGTCCTTCGAGCTCTTGAGGTCGTCGTCGGTGAAACCGCGCGCCTTGAAGTCGATCTGCGTCACGATACCGAGGCACTGCTGTACCGGCATTTTGATCGACTTCTCGGTGGCGGTGCACGCGCGCTGCGGGTCACCGCCGACGATCTGGTCGGCCTCGGCGAGTGCGGCGACGAAGCGGCTCGCCTGGTCGCTGTGCGAGCTCAGCCATTTCTCGTCGGCCACCAACCACATGTGGTAGTTCACGCCGAAGTCGCCGATGGTCTTGACCGCCTTACCGCCGTTCTTCAGGCCGTCTCCGGCCCACGGCTCGTACAGCACGTAGCCGTCGATCGTGCCCTTACCGAGTAGTGACGGCATCTCCGGCGCTCCGGCCTGCACCAGTTTCACGGAGTCGGGTGCGACGCCCTCGCTCTCGAGGTACTTGACCGTGGAGTAGAGACCGAGGCCCGGGATCGTGCCCATCGTCTTGATCTGGTGTGGATCGCTGATGCCCTGACGCAGCACCACCTTCAAGTAGCGGCCCGACTCCTCGTACAGGCCAATGGCGCGCAGCCCGGGATTGGTCGACATCACCGACAGCGCGGTGGAGTCGGCGTTGCCGCCGAGCTGTGAGGTACCCGCGATGACGTCCTGCGCGGGTGCCGGGCCGCCGGCTGTCTGGACAACCTGAACGTCGATTCCGTGCTTGTGGAACAGGCCCTCCTTGTCCGCGAGGAAAATCGGCGCGTACGCCGGGTCGACACCGACCGAGACGCGAAGTTGGCCGCCGCTGCCGGCCTGCGTCTGGTTACCGTGCCCGCCGCACCCGGCGAGAACCAGACCGACCAGGGCAAGCGCGGCGGCGAACCTCCGCCGGGCAATGGTCTTGCTCATGTCCTTGTTCCTCCGTCTCGGGCGTTCACGTCGGCGGTTCAGTCGATGGGCAACGTCGCGTCGGTCGCGTCTTGGGCTGAGATCTTTCGCCGCCGCTGCCGGTTTGCCTACGGGGCCGTCCCGCTGAGCGAACCGGATGGTGCCGACTCCAATTCGGACGCTCAGTCGCGGCGGTCCATACAGCGGACTCGTCTCCCCGCCGCCACGATGTTCGCCGTGCATACTCCGCACATGAGCATGCGCACGATCGATCCGGCCTGGCATTCCCGCGTCGTCCTGGTCACCGGCGGAACGAGCGGGATCGGACTCGGCATCGCGACCGCGCTGCTCGACGCCGGCGCCCGGGTCGCGATCACTTCCCGTTCGGCGAGCCGGTGCGAGCAGGCGGGGCCGAGCTCGCCGGGCACGTCTGCGACGGCGGTGACCTCCTCGCCGTACCGGGGGACACGACTGATCCACACGACATGCGCCGCCTCACGCAGACCGCCGTTGACCGATGAGGCCGTATCGATGGCCTGGTTACCGTCGCCGGCGTGCTGGCCCGAGGATCGATCGACGCACTGTCCGAACAGGACTTCGGCGCGGCGTTGCACATGGTGCTGGCGCTCCTGCACCCCAACGCCGGCTTCGTGACCGGCGCAGTCGTCCCCGTCGACGGCGGCCACCTCGCGCACTGACCGTCAACTCAGCACTCCCTCGTCATGCAGCGCGGCGAGCTCCTCCGGAGTCAGGCCGAGCAGGTCGGTCAGCAACTCATCGGTGTGCTGACCCAAGAGCGGCGCCGGTTGCCACAGCCCGCCGGGAGTGTCGTGCAGGCGTGCCACGAGGCCCTCGTGCGCGACCCGTCCGGCGAGCGGATGCTCGATGTCGACATAGAAGCCGCCCGCGGCGAGCTGAGGGTCGTGCTCGACGAGGTCGCAGCCGTCGCGTACCGGGTACGCCGGAATGCCCCGCTCCTGCAGCTGCGCCGCGAGCACGTCGGCGTCCTGCCCGACGGCCGTTTCCGCGACGGCGACGCGGAGATCCGCCGCCAACGGTTCCGCCGTCAAGGCAGCCAGCGCGCACCTCAACCGTTCCTCGCCGACCGCGCCGATCGCGATCCAGCAGTCGTCACCACGGGTCCGGAAGACACCGGGTAGCGGCGGCTCCAGCCCGGTCACCCCGGCGGTGGCGTCTTCGACCAGGGCCGGGCCCAACTGCGCCGCCATCGCCTCCAGCTGGGACAGGTCGACGTGCCCGCCGTGGCCGCGGTACAGCAACTCCAGCGCGGCGAGTGTCGCCGCGTTGGCCGCCACCATGTCACCCAGGCCGAACGTCAGCCCCTGCGGCGGCCGGCCGTCCCGTCCGGTTTCGTGGGTCAGCCCGGACATCGCGGCCAGCGTGTCGGCGAAGGTCACCGCCCGATGCCACGGTCCGGTCTGGCCGACCCCGGCCATCGAGACCAGAACCACGTCCGGGTTGATCTCGCGCATCCGCTGGTACCCCAACCCCCACCGCTCGAGTACACCGGGACTGAAGTTCTCCACCACGACGTCCACCACGGCGACCAGCCGGTGCAGCAGTTGCTGTCCCGCAGGGGTACGCAGGTTGAGCGCAAGGCTCCGCTTGTTGCGGTTGAAGTTCAGGAAGTATCCACTGTCGTCCGGGGTCGCGCCCGGGCGCAGCCGCATGGATGGCGCGAACCGCGTCGGATCCTGCCGGTGCGCCGACTCCACCTTGACGATGTCGGCGCCGTGCTCGCCCAGGATCTTCGTGACGTACGGGCCGGCGAGCACCCAGGTGAGGTCCAGCACCCGGACGCCGTCGAGGGCCGCGCCGCGGCGTTCCTGCGCGACCCTGCGCCCCGCCGCGGTGACACCGCTGGGTGCCCAGGTGACCGTCGTGTCGACCGACCGCGGCTCGGTCAGGCGGATCGGCCGCGGGAGCCCGGGCGAGGCGTACGGGAATCCGACGTCCCGCACCGGACCCGACTCCGTGTCGATGTCGACGAAGAACTCCCGGTACCGAAGTTGGGGATTCTCGGTCAGGTCGCGGGACGTGGCCACGGCCGTCCAGGGCAGTGCCCGGGCGAGCGCCTCACGCGCGATCTCGTCGACGGTGCGCCGGGCGATGAAACCGGCGACCACCTCGTCCACGTACGGCCGCTCGCGCCAGCGGTACGCCGGGTCCTGCCAACGGTCCTCGGTGAGGTCGGCCGCCTCGCCGTGCTCGGCCATCCAGGCCAGCAGGTCGTTCCACATCCGGTCCGGTCCCGAGTAGCCGCCCGCTACATACCCGTCCTTCGCGGCGAACACGCGGTGCGCGACGTGGCCGTACACCCCCGACGTGCGCCCCGGCACGGTACCGGCGTGGATCCAGGCGATGGCACCGGTCTCCAGGGTCGCGGCCACGGCCTCCTGTACGGAGACCTCCGCGAGTTGGCCGCGACCGGTGCGCCGCCGGGCGAGCAGCGCCAACAGCGCGGCGATGGCGGCATGGGTACCGGCCAATTGCCCGGCCTGCGCTCGCGGCGGTGGTATCGGCGGCCCACCCGGGTCTCCGCCCAACCAGGCCATCCCACCCGCCGCCGTGGCCACGAGGTCGTCGACCAGCCAGTCCCGGCACGGTCCCCAAGTACCGAACGGGGTCACCACCACGTGCGCGACGTGCTCCCAATCGGCCGGACGGGCCGTGCGCCGGGACAGGGTACGGAGTCGGCTGGTCGGCCCCGACTCGACAACCACGTCGGCTCCCGGCAGCAGTCGTTCCAGTACCCGGTCCAGGTCCCGGTCGTCCGCCACCCGGACCACCCGCTTGCCGGCGTGCCAGTGCAACCGCTCGGCCCGGGACGCGGGCCGGTCGCCGGCGTCCTCGATGCGGATGACGTCGGCGCCGAGGCCGACGAACAGTCGGCCGGCCGACGATGCCAGGCCATCGGTCAGGTCGAGGACGCGCAGCGGAACGGCAGATCTCATGACACCTCCGGTTGGGATTCGGCATCCCACGCATCGGGTGGGACTCCCCGGTCGCGCAGAGCCGCCCGGGACACCTTGAGGTTGGCGTTGCGCGGCAACGACTCCTGGACACTGACGAACCGAGGAAGAGCGTGTCGGGGGAGCTTCCCGACGCAGTGGCGCCGTACCTCGGCGGGGTCGACGGTGACGGCGAGGTCGGGTACGACGACTGCCAGCACCTCGTCCTCGGTCAGCTCCGACGGCACCCCGACGACGGCGACCTCCGCGACGCCCGGTATGGCGGCGATGACCTGTTCGACGACGTCGGGCGAGATGTTGACCCCGCGTCGCCGGACCACGTCGGCGGTCCGCCCCTCGAAGTACAGCCAGCCGTCGTCGAGCCGCACCCGGTCGCCGGTTCGAAACCACCCGTCCTTCCACGCCCGCCCGGTCGCCTCCGGATCGCCGGCGTACCGGGTGAACGTCAGATGCGGCCGCTCGGGCCGCACCAGCAGTTCGCCGGCCTGCCCGGGTGAGACGTCAAACCCCTCGGCGTCGACCATCCGGAGCCGGTACTCCGGCGCCGGGCGCCCGGCCGCACCGGGGCGCACATCACCGACCGCGGTGGTCGAGACGTCGCCCAGTTCGGTGCAGGCGTACGCCTGCAGCAGCGTGATGCCGAAGCGCTCCGCCATGGCCGCCACCATCGGTGCGGGCGCCGGTCCGCCGTACGCCCGCCGGAGCCGGTGGACCCGGTCGTGCACCGACGGGGGTTGGCGCAGCAGCATCGCACACACGGCACCCATGAAGTTGAACGCGGTAACGCCCTCGGCACGCACCACGTCGAGGAACCGCGACACCGAGAACCGCGGGCCGATCACTAGCCGAGCTCCGCCGAGGACCGCCGGGAGGAACGCCGCGTGCCGGACGTTGATGTGGTGCCAGGGGAAGAAGTTGTAGAGGACGTCGGTGGCGTCGTACCGCATGGCGCGCTGGACCCGGGCCGCCTGCCCGGGCCCGGCCGCTACTGGGATCAGCGCACCCTTTGCCCGACCCGTGGTACCCGACGTCGTCATCACCAGCGCTGGGTCGCCCGGATCCGGCCGCCGCGGCCCCACCGGCCGGCCGGCGGCGACCAGCTCCGCCAGCGGTACCGCCCCGGGACAGTGCCCGTCCACAGTGACCGCCGGTACCCGGGCGTGCCGGCCGAGCCGGCGCAGGAACGGCGCGCCTCGCAGGGCATCGCCTGCCGTGATGGTCAGCACGCAGCCAGTCGCCGCCGCGAGCGTCCGCGCCCACCGCTCTTCCACGTCGGCCGGCAGCGGCATCTCGACCGCGCCCAGTGCCGAGAGAGCGGCGGTGACGGCGATCGCCTCCGGCCCAGCTGCGAGGGTCGTGGCCACCGTGTCGCCCGCGCCCACCAGATCGGCCAGCCCGCCAGCAATCGCCAGCGACCGCTGCCACAGCG
>JAOPWA010000673.1 GCA_025965915.1 Dactylosporangium sp.
GTACGCTGCTCGACACGGGTCGCCTCGACGCGGTAGGTCACCTTGAGCACCGGCGAGTAGATCGAGTCGATCGGGATCCGACCGATCTCCTGACCGGCCTGCTTGTTCTGCGCCGCCGTGACGTAGCCGCGGCCACGCTCGACGGTCAGCTCCATGTCCAGGCGGCCCTTGGCGTTCAGTGTCGCCAGCTTGAGGTCGGGGTTGTGCACCGAGACGCCGGCCGGAGGCTGGATGTCGCCCGCGGTGACATCTCCGGGGCCCTGCTTACGCAGGTACATCGAGACCGGCTCGTCGTGCTCGGAGCTGACGACCAGCTCCTTGACGTTCATGACCAGCTCGACCACGTCCTCTTTGACACCGGGGATCGTGGTGAACTCGTGCAGGACGCCGTCGATCTTGATCGACGTCACAGCCGCGCCCGGGATGGACGACAGCAGGGTACGCCGCAGCGAGTTGCCGAGGGTGTACCCGAAGCCGGGCTCGAGCGGTTCGATGCTGAACCGCGAACGGGTCTCGCTGAGCGACTCTTCCGAGAGGCTCGGCCGCTGAGAGATGAGCACTTGCTTTCCTCCAGTACGTCGGGCGCCCGCTATTTGACGCCAACGTTCGATGGACCACACCGGTGGGCTCGCAGACGAGCCCACCGGCTCCGGCATGGCCGCTTACGGCCGTGCCGACTACTTCGAGTAGAGCTCGACGATCAGCTGTTCCTGAACCTGCGTGTCGATCACCTGACGGGCCGGCAGCGAGTGGACCAGGATCTTCATGTCGCTCGGGATGGCCTCCAGCCAGGCCGGAACGATCCGGCTCCCGGCCTGGGCGTTCGCGACGACGAACGGCGTCATCTCACGCGACTTCTCGCGCACCGAGACGATGTCGTGCTCGCGAACCCGGTAGGACGGGATGTTGACCTTCTTGCCGTTGACCAGGATGTGGCCGTGCGTGACCAACTGACGGGCCATGTCCCGGGAGTGGGCGTACCCGGCCCGGTAGACCACGTTGTCCAGCCGCGACTCGAGGATCTGCAGCAGCACCTCACCGGTCTTACCCGGCTTGGACACGGCCTCCTCGTAGTACCCGCGGAACTGCTTCTCCAGCACGCCGTAAATACGGCGGGCCTTCTGCTTCTCGCGAAGCTGCAGCAGGTACTCGGTCTCCTTCGGCCGACCGCGGCCGTGCTGGCCGGGAGGGAAGGGGCGCGACTCGAACGGGCACTTCGGCCCTTCGCACTTGCTGCCCTTGAGGAACAGCTTCATCTTCTCGCGACGGCAGCGACGGCAGTCGGGACCTGTATAACGTGCCATTTAGATTCTTCTCCTCAGACCCGGCGGCGCTTCGGCGGACGGCACCCGTTGTGCGGCTGCGGCGTAACGTCGGAAATTTGTCCGACCTCGAGACCGACGGCCTGCAGCGAACGGATGGCGGTCTCCCGGCCGGAACCGGGGCCCTTGACGAAGACGTCGACCTTGCGCATGCCGTGCTCCATCGCGCGACGCGCGGCAGCCTCAGCGGCCAACTGCGCGGCGAACGGGGTCGACTTGCGCGAGCCCTTGAAGCCCACCTGGCCGGACGAGGCCCAGGCGATCACCGCGCCGGTCGGGTCGGTGATGGAGACAATGGTGTTGTTGAACGTGCTCTTGATGTGCGCCTGGCCGTGCGCAACGTTCTTGCGTTCTTTGCGCCGGACCTTCTTGACTGCGGCCGAGCCGGCGCGTGCCTTGGGTGGCATGTGTTTAAGCGCTCCTAAGTCTTCTTACTTCTTGCCCGGCTTCTTCTTACCGGCGACGGTGCGCTTGGGACCCTTGCGGGTACGCGCGTTGGTGCGGGTGCGCTGTCCGCGCACCGGCAGGCCGCGGCGGTGCCGGATACCGGCGTAGCAGCCGATCTCCACCTTGCGCCGGATGTCAGCGGCGACCTCGCGGCGCAGGTCACCCTCGACTTTGAAGTTGCCCTCGATGTAGTCACGCAGCTGGACGACCTCTTCGTCGGTCAGGTCCTTCGTGCGCTTCTCGGGGCTGATACCGGTCGCGGAAAGCGCCTCGACGGCGCGGGTACGGCCGATGCCGAAGATGTAGGTGAGCGCGATCTCCATCCGCTTGTCGCGGGGGAGGTCAACGCCGACTAGACGTGCCATGTGCGGGCGTGCTCCTCATCGTTACGTCAGAGGTCTCTGCCCATCCCACCCCGCCTGCCCGGACGGGCCCCGGCCTCCGACCGGGGGTCAGCCACGAAACGAAGCGCCGACCGCTGTCGGCGTCACGATGCTCGCGGCTGGGACGAGCCTGTATTCAGCTGGCTGGTGCCAGAACGAGTGACCACTCTGGCCGCGTGCTTCGCGTTGCGGCCCAGAGCCAGTCATTAGCCCTGGCGCTGCTTGTGGCGCGGGTCGGCACAGATGACCATGACCCGGCCGTGCCGGCGGATGACCCGGCACTTGTTGCAGATCTTCTTGACGCTCGGCTTGACCTTCACGGTGTGTGCCTTACTTCCCGCCCCGCCGCATCCGGACGCACCCAGGCGCCCGGCCCGACCGGGAAACCGACCATGAACCGACCAACCCGGCCCCCACGGCTCTGCCTTGTGGGCCTGACCAGTCGTCGAGCTTTTGTCTGGCACGTCGTCACCCGGACCGCGTAACGGCCCTGAACGACGGTCGCCCGACCGTCAGCTCACTTGTAGCGATAGACGATGCGCCCGCGGGTCAGGTCGTACGGCGAAAGTTCGACGACAACCCGGTCCTCGGGCAGGATGCGGATGTAGTGCTGGCGCATCTTGCCGCTGATGTGAGCCAAGACCTTGTGTCCATTGGCGAGCTCTACCCGGAACATTGCGTTCGGGAGTGGCTCGACTACTCGGCCCTCGATCTCGATGGCTCCGTCTTTCTTCGGCATGTCCTCCGCTACCTGACGTCGGGACTGATTGGTTGGCTCACATCGTCCTTCGCGGGCGGCTAATCGCCACCCACGCCAGCCGCGGCATCTGGCCACCTGTCGAAGCGCAGGACAGGCACGCCAGAAGGGACGCTGTGCGCCGTTTTGCAAGTCTACGCGCGACAGGCACTGGACAGCAAACCGGGTTCCACGCACCCGCGGTCGGGCGTGTCAAAGCCGCCACGCCGGTATTCGGGTCAGTAGCCCCGTCGCTCGCGCCGCCGCTCATTCCGGTCCCGACGCTTGGCCGCTTTGCGGTCCCACTTGCTCTGGCCGCCCGGTGCGAGCTTGTTCTGGCCGCCTGTTGCGAGGCCCGTGACCGTGCCGGCCAGCAACACCGCACCCCACGGCAACATGACCCATATCGGCCAATAGTCCGAGCCGCCGCCACTCACCGCGGTGGCGAACCAGATGGCGTTGACGATGAGCGTCACCGTGAGCCACCCGCTCCAGGCGGCGAAGATCCAACGCGGGAACCCGCGACGTGCGGGGAGCTCAGACGCCGTCGCGGGCTTCCGGCTCTCAGGACTCGCCGATGACGGGAGTACGAGCTGAGCCCGCTGCGCCCCGGGCAGGTCCGCCAGCAGCCGATCCAGGTCGCCATACGTGCGGGCGGCGTAGGTCTCCCGCAGTCGGTCGTCGTACTCGTATAGCGACAGTCGCCCCTCGTCCAGCGCCGCCTTGAGCCGATCGGCCACGAACTGACGGTCAACGTCGGCCGCGCGTAGATCTTCCCGCCGCTCCGCCACGACCCGCCTCCCCCGCAGTGAAATGTTTGCTAGCGAGCCTGACATGCCTGATCACGCCTGCGTGGTGGACTCCGTCCGGGCTACCTGTGCCGCCAACTCCCCCAGCCGCTCCCGGCCGCCGTCTGGTGCGGTGAGCACCCATACGCCATCCTCGCAGAGTGCGACCGTATGCTCCGCGTGCGCGGCGGGCGAGCCGTCGGCCGTTACCACTGTCCAGCCGTCGTCGAGCTCGACGGTCCTCGGCCGGCCGAGGGTGAGCATCGGCTCGATAGCGATGCACAGCCCCGCCACCAGCAGAGGGCCCTTGCCCGGCCTGCCGTAGTTGAGCACGAACGGGTCCTGGTGCATCTCGGTGCCGATGCCGTGCCCGCCGTACCCCTCGACGATGCCGTACCGGCCGGCCTTGCGGACGCTGGACTGGATGGCGCTGGAAACGTCCGTCAGACGCCCCCGGCCGGAGCGGACCCCGCGAGCCGCGGCCGCGATTCCCGCCCACATGGCGTCCTCGGCCACCTGCGCCATCCGCAGCACGTCACGGCGCACCTCACCGACGGGTACGGTGATCGCTGAGTCGCCGTGCCATCCGTCGACGATCGCTCCGCAGTCGATCGAGATGACGTCACCGTCACTCAGCACGGCTTTCGGGTTCGGGATGGCGTGCACGACCTCGTTGTTGACCGAGGTGCAGATCGACGCCGGATATCCGTGGTAGCCGAGAAACGACGGGATCCCGCCGCCCGACCGGATCGTATCCTCGGCGATCACGTCAAGGTCGGCCGTGGACACACCCGGTGCGACGGCCTCCCGCAGCTTTGCGAGCGTGGCGGCCACGAGCAGACCCGCGGAGCGCATCTTGACGATCTGCTCCGGCGTCTTGTACTGGATGTCCGAGTGCCGATCCGCCATCACTACCCACCATACGAGCGCAGGCCGTCGATCGCCCGCACCGTCACGTCTTCGACCGGGCCGGTGGCGTCGATGCCCACCAGCTTTCCCTGGGCTCCGTAGTAGTCCACCAGCGGCGCGGTCTTGTCCGCATACTCCACGAGGCGGTTTGCGATCGTCTCGGCCTTGTCGTCGTCGCGCTGGAACAGCTCGGCGCCGCACCGGTCGCAGATGCCCTCCCGCGAGGTGGCATCGAACTCGACGTGCCAGATCTTGCCGCAGCCCCGGCAGGTTCGCCGGCCGGAGAGCCGCCGGATGACCTCGTCGTCGTCAACCACGAGTTCCAGCACCAGGTCGAGCATGCCACCCATGTCGGCCAGCAGCTTGTCGAGCGCGACCGCCTGCGGCACCGTACGCGGAAAGCCGTCGAGCAGGAAGCCGTCCGTGGCATCCGCCTCGGCGAGCCGGTCGCGGACCATGTTGATGGTCACCTCGTCGGGCACCAGCTGGCCCGCGTCCATGTAACGCTTGGCCTCCACGCCCAGTGGAGTGCCCTGCGAGACGTTGGCCCGGAAGATGTCGCCGGTAGAAATCTTGGGCACGGCGATGTGCGCGGCGATGAACTCGGCCTGGGTCCCCTTGCCCGCCCCCGGGGGACCGACCAACACCAACCTCACGCGCATACTCCCGGATCGCCCGCCGCGGCCAGCCTCGTCACCTAAGGAAGCCTTCGTAGTTGCGCTGCATCAGCTGGCTCTCGATCTGCTTGACGGTCTCCAGACCGACGCCAACGATGATCAGCACCGCCGTGCCACCAAAGGGGAAGTTCTGCTTGTTGCCCCCGACGAAATTGATGAACAGGTTGGGCAGAACCGCGATGATTCCCAGGTAGATCGCGCCCGGGAGCGTGATGCGGCTGAGAATGAAGTCCAGATACTCGGCGGTCGGCTTACCGGGGCGGATACCTGGGACGAAGCCGCCGTACTTCTTCATGTTGTCGGCGACTTCGGTCGGGTTGAAGGTGATCGACACGTAGAAGTACGTAAAGAAGATGATCAGCAGGAAGTAGGTGCCGATGTAGTACGGCCCGCTGAGTGCGCTCTGCTGAACGAAGTGCCGGTCGATCCAGACCAGCAGGCTGTTGTTCGTTGCCTTCTGACCCATCAGCTGAATGATCAGCTGCGGCAGGTACAGCAGCGACGAGGCGAAGATGACCGGGATGACACCGGCCTGGTTGACCTTCAACGGTATGTACGTCGACGTCCCGCCGTACATCCGGCGGCCGATCATGCGCTTCGCGTACTGAACGGGCACCCGGCGCTGCGCCTGCTCGAGGAACACCACGAACCCGATGACGATGATGCCGATGCCGACGACAGCGATGAGCTTGTACGGGCTGTTCTGCCAGATCTGCTGCCCCTCGGAGGGGAGCCGGGCAGCGATCGACGTGAAGATCAGGACCGACATGCCGTTACCGATGCCTCGGTCGGTGACCAGCTCGCCGAGCCACATGATGACGCCGGTGCCGGCGGTCATCGTGACCACGAGAACTGCCACGGTCAGCCACATCGGCAGCTTGGTGCTGGGCACGATCGGATACTCGGGGCACTGGTTGCCGAACAGCTGCCCGGATCGGGCGAGAGCCACGAACGCCGACGACTGCAGGATCGCCAGGCCTAGCGTGAGGTACCGCGTGTACTGCGTGATCTTCGCCTGGCCCGCCTGGCCTTCCTTGCGAAGCTGCTCCAAGCGCGGGATGACCACGGTGAGCAGTTGCAGGATGATGCTGGCGGTGATGTAGGGCATGATGCCCAACGCGAACACGGACAGCTGCAGCAGCGCTCCGCCGGAGAACAGGTTGAGCAGGCTGAAGACGCCCGACGAAGGGCCGGCGTTGACTCGCTCAAGGCACTTCTGGACGTTGGTGTAGGACACGCCCGGGCTGGGCATCGTGGCGCCCAACCGGTAGACGGCGATCATCGCGACCGTGAACAAGAGCTTCTTGCGCAGGTCAGGCGTCTTGAACGCACTGATGAAGGGGGATGACACGGCTTCCTCCTGCGCCACAGCGTCCGCCGGATAGGGCGGAGTCACGTTTCCCGCGCGGATCTGCCGCGTGAGATGAGGTCGGATGAGTATGAGCGGGTGTTTCGGAACGGACTCTAACAGCCCCCGCGCACGGCATCACGCCCGCGCGGAGTATACCCATCGTTATGCAACGATCTCCGATCGCGGAGCCGGGGCCCCACGATCGGAGATCATGCCTGACAGTCGATGGACCACATCGCTGAAAGGCGGTCGGTCAGGACTCCTCGCCGACCACACGGATCGAGCCCCCGGCGGCCGCGATCTTCTCGCGAGCCGAGGCGCTGAACGCGTGAGCAGTGATGTCCAGCCGGACGCCACCCAGGTCACCGGTACCGAGTACCTTCACCGGCTGGCCCTTGCGGACCGCACCGGCCGCAACCAGCTCGACCGGCCCAACCTGGCCCCCTTCGGGGAACAGTTCCGCGAGCCGGTCCAGATTGACCACCTGGAACTCGACCTTGAACTTGTTCTTGAAGCCCTTGAGCTTCGGCAGACGCATGTGGAGGGGCATCTGCCCACCCTCGAACCACGCGGCTACCTGACCCCGGGCCTTGCTTCCCTTGGTACCGCGACCGGCGGTCTTGCCCTTGGAGCCCTCACCGCGACCCACACGGGTCTTCCGGGTCTTGGCGCCGGGAGCCGGCCGCAGGTCATGAACCTTGATCGTCATCGGATTACTCGACCTCCTCGACCCGCACGAGGTGCGTCACCGTCTGGATCATGCCCCGGATCTCGGGGCGGTCTTCCTTGACGACCACGTCGCGGATCCGCTTCAGGCCGAGCGAGCGCAGCGTGTTCCGCTGGTTCTGCTTCGACCCGATCTCGGAACGTACCTGGGTCACCTTGAGGCGTGCCATTACCGCACCGCTGCTTCCGCACGCGCCGCCAGCATGGCAGCCGGTGCCACATCCTCCACCGGCAGGCCACGACGCTTGGCGACGGCCTCCGGCGATTCGAGCATCTTCAGAGCGGCCACGGTGGCGTGCACGATGTTGATCGCGTTCGAGGAGCCGAGGCTCTTCGACAGCACGTCGTGGATACCGGCGCACTCCAGCACGGCGCGCACCGGGCCACCGGCGATGACGCCGGTACCGGCACTGGCCGGCTTGAGCAGCACGACGCCGGCCGCGTCCTCACCCTGCACCGGATGCGGGATCGAGGCGGCGATGCGCGGCACCTTGAAGAAGTGCT
>JAOPWA010000676.1 GCA_025965915.1 Dactylosporangium sp.
GAACTCGGAGATCTCATGGCCGTCGTCACGTCACCCACCAAAGCGCCCAGCACCCGCTCCACGGCACCCGACCCGGCATGGTCGCGCTGGGCCAACGAACATCGCAAATGGCTCTTAGCGGCGCCCGCGATGGTCTTCGTCGCCGCGCTCATCATCTTCCCGCTCGCGTGGACGGTCTATCTCAGCCTGACCGACGCCGAGGGCTCGGTGCGAGCAGAGTCCCAGTTCATCGGGTTCCGCAACTACGTCCAGGTGCTCTCCGACACCGACCGGTTCTGGCCGGCCGTGCTGCGGACGGTCTCGTTCACCGGCGTCGCGCTGCTCTTCGAGGTCGTCCTCGGCATGGCGATCGCCCTGCTGCTGTGGCGGCCGTTCCGTGGCCAGAAGTGGGTTCGGGTGGCGATCCTGATGCCACTGGTGGCCACGCCGGTCGCGGTCGGCATGATGTGGCGCCTCATCTTCGACCCCAACATCGGTATGGCGAACCAGGTGCTCGGATGGTTCGGGATGGGGCCGCAGCCGTGGCTGGCGGGCCAGAACTCGGCGCTGCCGACGACGATCTTCATCGACATCTGGCAGTGGACCCCGATGGTCGTGCTGATCCTGCTCGCCGGCCTGACGTCGCTGCCCGAGGAGCCGGACGAGGCGGCGCGCATCGACGGCGCCAGCACCTGGCAGCGGTTCCGGCACATCACCCTGCCGCTGATGATGCCCACGGTGATCGTGGCGATCCTGCTGCGCGGCATCGACGCCCTGAAGACCTTCGACATCCTCTACGCCACCAAGGGCAAGGGCGGTGGCTCTTTCCACGAGGTCGAGACCCTCAACGTGTACGCCTACGGGCTCAGCTTCGACTACAACGAGTACGGCGTCTCCTCGACCGTCCTGATCATCTTCTTCCTGATCATCATCGGCCTGATGTGGGTGCTGACGGCCAGCCGGAAGAAGGAGGCGAACCGATGAAGGCCCCTATCGCCTACCGGGCGTTCCGGGTGGTGGCCCTGGCCGTCGTGGTGGTGGCGCTGCTCGCGCCGTTGCTGTGGATGGTCGCCGCCTCGTTCAAGACGAACGTCGACATCTACGACTCGGGCAAGGCGCTGATCTTCTCGCCGACGCTGGAGAACTACACCAAGGTCCTGCAGCAGGCGAACTACGTCCAGTTCATCGGCAACAGCCTCTGGGTCGCGTTCGCGGCCACCGCGCTCTCGCTGATCCTGGGCGTGCCGGCGGCGTACTCCATGAGCCGCTTCAGCATGAAGAAGTCCGCGCTCGTGGTGCTCATGGCGCGGGTGATCCCGGGCGTCTCGCTGCTGGTGCCCTGGTACTACGTCTTCTCCAACCTGCGCATGGTCGGCGGCTTCACCGTGCTGATCCTCAGCCACATGTTCGTGTCGCTGCCGCTGATCGTGTACATCATGATGGGCTTCTTCGACGGCCTGCCCCTCGAACTCGAGGAGGCGGCGCTGGTCGACGGGTTGACCCACATCGGCGCGTTCCGCCGGATCACGCTGCCGCTGTCCACGCCGGGCATCGCGACCGCGGGGATCCTGTCGTTCATCTTCTCCTGGAACAACTTCATGTTCGCGCTCGTTCTGTCCGGCGCCGGCACCAAGACGCTGCCGGTCGCGATCTTCGACTTCGTCGGCTACGCGAGCATCGACTGGGGCGGCCTGATGGCCGCGGCGACCGTGGTCACACTCCCGATCATGCTGATCGCCCTGTTCGTGCAGAAGTACGTCGTCTCCGGCCTGACCGCCGGCGCCACCAAGGGCTGAGGCCATGACAACAAAGATCACAAGGGTCGAGACATTCCTCGTCCCGCCGCGGTGGCTCTTCGTCCGGGTCGAGACCGAGGGCGGCATCGTCGGCTGGGGCGAGGCCACCTGCGAGGGCCGCTCCGAGACCGTACGCGCCGCCGTGGAGCAACTCAGCGAACTCCTCATCGGCCAGGACGCCCTGCGCATCGAGGACCACTGGCAGATCATGACGAAGGGGTCGTTCTACCGGGGCGGCCCGATCCTGGCCAGCGCCGTGTCCGGGCTCGACCAGGCCTTGTGGGACATCGCCGGCAAGCGGTACGGCGCACCGGTGCACCAACTGCTCGGCGGCCCGGTCCGGGACCGGATCCGGGTCTACGGCTGGGTCGGCGGCGACGAGCCGAGCGAGGTCGCAGACCACATCAGCGCCCAGGTGGAGGCGGGGCTGACCGCGGTCAAGATGAATGCCTCCGGCCGAATGAGCCCGATCGCGTCGGTCGCCGAACTCGACGAGGTCGTGCAACGGGTGGCCGCCGCCCGCGACGTGCTCGGCGACGACCGCGACGTCGCCGTCGACTTCCACGGCCGGTTCACCCTCGCCAACGCCCGGCGGGTCGCCCCGCTGCTGGAGCCCTACCGGCCCCTCTTCCTCGAGGAGCCGGTGGTCCCGGAGAATTCGCACCTCATCGGGGAGTTCGTGCGCTCCACCAGCACGCCGGTGTCGACGGGCGAACGGCTGTACAGCCGCCAGGAGTTCCTGCCCGTGCTCCAGGCCGGCATCGCGGTCGCCCAGCCGGACCTGTCGCACGCGGGGGGCATCACCGAGGTCCGCAAGATCGCCGCGCTGGCGGAGGTGTACGACGTGCAGCTCGCGCCGCACTGTCCACTCGGGCCGCTGGCCCTCGCCGCCTGTCTGCAGGTCGGATTCGCCACGCCCAACTACCTGATCCAGGAGCAGAGCATCGGTATCCACTACAACCAGGGCGCCGAGGTGCTCGACTACTGCCTGGACAAGACACCGCTGGCGTTCGTGGATGGGTACGTCGAGCGGCTCACGGCGCCGGGCCTCGGCATCGAGATCGACGAGCAGGCGGTACGGGCAGCGGACAAGCGCGGCCATGCCTGGCGGGGCCCCGTGTGGCGGCACCCCGACGGCTCGTTCGCGGAGTGGTGAGCAGGGAGTGGTGAGCAACATGACCGTCGACTTCACCGCCGAACTCGCTGCCGCAAGGGTGCTGGCGATCATCCGGGGTACCGGCACCGCGGCGGCGGTCGCGACCGGAAGGGCCCTGCTGGCCGAAGGGGTACGCCTCGTCGAGGTCGCCCTCACGACGCCGGGCGCGCTGCGGGCCATCGAGGCCATCCGTTCGGACGCCCCGGCCGGATCACTGGTCGGCGCGGGCACCGTGCTGACCGCCGCCGCCGTCGCCGACGTGGCCGCGGCGGGGGCCCAGTTCGTGGTGACCCCCGCCGTCGTGGACTCGATCCCCGAGGCCGCCCGCCGAGGCCTGCCGGTGGCGGCCGGGGCGCTCACCCCCACCGAGGCGTACGCCGCCGTGCGGATGGGAGCGTCCGCGGTCAAGCTGTTCCCGGCGTCGCTGGGCGGCCCGGCGTACCTGAAGGCCGTACGCGATCCGTTCCCGGACATCCCCTTCGTCGCGGTCGGCGGCGTCGGCCTGGACCACCTGCACTCCTACCTCGACGCCGGCGCGGTCGCCGTCGGCGTCGGCGGTCCCCTGGTTGGGGACGCCGCGTCCGGCGGCAGCCTGGACGACCTGCGGGCGCGGGCGCGGGCCTACCTCGCGGCCGTGGCGGAGCGGCCGGCATGACGCGGACTCCCGATGTCCTCACCTTCGGGGAGTCCATGGCCTCGTTCCGCTCGGCCGGCCCCCTCGCCGCCGGCGGAGACCTGAGCATGCAACTGGCCGGCGCGGAGTCCAACGTCGCCATCGCCCTGGCCCGCCTCGGCCACCGGTCCGCGTGGGTCGGCCGGGTCGCCGGTGACGAGCTGGGCGAGTACGTGCTGCGGCGGCTGCGCGGTGAGGGCGTCGACATCGACCACGTGGTCAGGGACGCCGAGCGACCGACCGGCCTGATGTTTCTGGAGCAGCGCACCGCCGACCTGACCCGGGTGCAGTACCACCGGGTCGGCTCGGCCGGGTCGGCGCTGTCCATCGACGACCTCCGCGACCCGGTGAGCAAGGGCACCGGCATCCTGCACATCACCGGGATCACCCCGGCCCTGTCCGAGCGCGCCCGGCAGGCCACGCTGTGGGCCGCCGAGACTGCTTCGGCCGCAGGCATCCCGGTGTGCCTAGACGTCAACTACCGGGCCCGACTCTGGTCGCGCGACGAGGCGCGGTCGGTCCTGGCGCCGTTGGCGTCGTACGCCTCGATCGTCGTCGCCTCGCACGACGAGCTGGACCTCGTCGGGCCCGCGGGAGCGGACGAGGCGGCCGTCGTCGCCGATCTGCGCCGGCGAGGCGTGGAGACGGTCCTGGTCAAGCTCGGCTCCGCCGGCGCCCACGCGCACACCCGCGACGGCGTCCAGCACGCCGAGGCCCTGGCCGTGACCGCGGTCGACACCGTCGGCGCCGGCGACGCCTTCGCCGCCGGCTACCTGTCCGGCCGGCTCGACGGGCTCGGCGCCGCCGAATGCCTGCGCCGTGCGGTCACACTCGGCGCCTTCGCCGTCTCGACCCGTGGCGACTGGGAAGGTCTGCCCCGCCGCGACGAGCTGTCCCTTCTCGACGGGCACGAGACGGGTAACACCATCCGCTGAACCACCCAGCGCACCATCGCAGAAAGGCACGCCGTGAAGATCGTCAGTGCGGACGTCATCGTCTCCAGCCCTGACCGCAACTTCGTCACCCTCAAGATCACGACTGATGAGGGCATCACCGGCCTGGGCGACGGCACGCTCAACGGGCGCGAGCTGGCCGTCGCCTCGTACCTGCGCGACCACGTCGTCCCGCTGCTGATCGGCCGGGATCCGCACCGCATCGAGGACACCTGGCAGTTCCTGTACCGCTCGGCATACTGGCGGCGCGGGCCGGTCACAATGGCGGCCATCGCTGCCGTGGACGTCGCTCTGTGGGACATCAAGGCAAAGGCTGCCGGCATGCCCCTCTACCAACTCCTTGGCGGCGCATCGCGCACCGGCATCATGGCGTACGGCCACGCCTCCGGGCGGGACACAAAGGAGCTGTTCGACTCGATCCGCAAGCACCTCGACCTCGGCTACAAGTCGATCCGTGTGCAGACCTCGGTCCCGGGCATCAATGCGGTGTACGGGGTCGCCGCACAACCCAGCGTCGACGGGACGCGGTATGACTACGAGCCGGCGCAGCGCACGCCACTGCCGGCCGAGGAGGACTGGGACACCCGCGCGTACCTGCGCCACCTCCCCGCCGTCTTCGAGGCGGTTCGCAACGAGTTCGGTCCCGAGCTCCCGCTGCTCCACGACGGTCACCACCGGATGACCCCCATCCAGGCCGCCAAGCTGGGCAAGGCCCTCGAACCCTACGACCTGTTCTGGCTCGAGGACTGCACCCCGGCGGAGAACCAGGAGGCGCTGCGACTGGTACGCCAGCACACCACCACACCCCTCGCCATCGGCGAAGTCTTCAATACCGTGTGGGACTACCAGACGCTCATCCGCGAACAGCTGATCGACTACGTCCGTTCCGCCGTCACGCACACCGGCGGGATCACCGCCATGCGCAAGCTCCTCGACTTCGCCGCGCAGTACCAGATCAAGTCCGGCATCCACGGGCCGACCGACATCTCCCCGGTCGGCATGGCGGCCGCGCTGCACCTGGACCTGGCGATCCACAACTTCGGCATCCAGGAGTACATGCAGCATGGTCGCCTGACCAACGAGGTCTTCCGGCAGTCCTTCACGTTCACCGACGGCTACCTCCACCCCGGTGACCAGCCAGGGCTCGGCGTCGACCTCGACGAGACGGTGGCAGCCCGGTTCCCTTACGTGCCGGCCTACCTCCCGTTCAACCGGCTGACGGACGGGACCGTCCATGACTGGTGACGGCCGCGCCGACGCCACGCAGAGCGACCCGGGCCCGACCCGGCACGTCGTCGTGATGGGTGTGTCCGGATCGGGAAAGACCACCGTGGCCAAGGGCATCAGCACGTCGACCGGCCTGACGTTTGCTGAGGCGGACGAGTTCCACTCCGAGTTCAACGTGGCCATGATGCGCGCCGGCCTGCCCCTCGATGACGCCGACCGCTGGCCCTGGCTGCGGGCGCTGGCCGCGTGGGTGGCCGCCCGCTCCGCTGAGGGGGTGTCCACGGTGCTGGCTTGCTCCGCACTGAAGCGGTCCTACCGTGACGTGCTCCGGCAGGGGTCGCCGGGCATGGAGTTCGTGCACCTCGACGGGTCCGCCGAGGTGATCCGGGAGCGGATGTCCTCGCGGGCCGGACACTACATGCCGGCCAGCCTGCTGGAATCCCAGATCGCGACCCTTGAGCCGCTACAAGCGGACGAGTCCGGCTTGGTGCTCGATGTCTCCTTGCCGCCAGACGAGCTCGTCTCGGCAGCTGTCAGCCGACTCGGTCTACGCTCCTGCCGGGTCGCGCTGCGGGACAGGTAGGCCGCGACACGCCTGATCTTCGTCCGGGGCCTGCCTGCACAGCAAACCGCATCTGAAACTCCGGACGGGCGGACGTCAACTTCCGGGCGGGCGGTCGGACAGCGCCGGCGTGGCGCTCGTGGCGCCGCGCCTCCCGGGATGGGTGGATCTACAGGCTGCCGAAGAATGTGCGGACGTCGTCGACGAAGGCGGCCGGCTGTTCGAGGGCGAGGAAGTTGCCGCCGCGATCCCACCGCCACCGCCCGAGCCCTGAACTCTGCCGGGACGCGTTCGTTCCGATTGGACGGGCCTTAGCTGATGACGGCGCAGTTCGGTAGCGCCAGACCGTCGCACTCCGTCACATCGTCGGTCGTTCACGACTGAGCGGCGTGGGATGTTCGCAGATTGGCCAACTCGGAGGTGAGATCGGTTGAGCTAGCCGAACTGCTTGGTGCTGATCGGGTGGCGCTCGTCGACCGGGAGCGGGTGGGGGCGGCGCATCTGGCGCCAGGAGGGGAAGACGAAGGGCGCGAGCGTGGTGAGCAGGTACGCGGCGCCGAAGCCCAGCAGTGCCGTGCTGATACCGAGGGCTTCGACGGCGTACCCGCCGAGGAGCGCGCCGAACGGGGTGCCGATCCAGGCGCTGGCCCGGCTCGCGCCGAGGACGCGGGCCCGCAGTTCCTCGGGGATCCGCTCGTAGGACGTCGCCCCGATCACCGGGTTCAGTGAGCCGCCGAAGATGTCGCTGATCAGGAAGACGGCGAGGACCGGGGACAGCGTGCTGGCCAGTGCGAGCACGACGAACCGTGGCGCACCGCCGACCAGATAGCCGACGCTGTAGAGCGTTCGCCGGGAAACTCGCGGCCCGAGCCACGCGCCGAGCAGGTTGCCCAGCACGGCGCCCAGGCCACCGACACCACCGATGAAGCCCAGCGCGCTGGCCGACCCGATCTCCTCGCGTACCCAGACTGGCAGCATCACCTCCAAAAGGCCCTGATCGAGCAGGTTGGTCACGGCGGCCATCGTGATGATGCCGAGCAGTAGCCGGTCGCCGCGGATGAAACGCAGGCCGGCCGCCAGGTCGTGCCAGTAGCGGCGCAGGGCCGGTTCGGCCGAGGCCGCGGTCGACGGCTGCTCCGCGACGCGTACCCAGATGGCTCCCATCACCGCCGCCACCGCGAACGTGGCGGCGTCGATGGCGACCACCGCCGGCGACCCGGCGATCGCGACCAGCACGCCGGCCAGCGGCGCACCCAGCAGCAGCGCGGTGCGGTTCGCCGCGGAGTTGAGGCCGGCTGCCCGCTCCAACGCGATGTCGCCGACTCCAGCGGTGGCCGGGACCAATGCGCTGTTCGCGCAGTCGGCGGCGCCGCGGACCAGGCCGGCCAGCGCGACGAGAGCGAGCAGTACGGGCAGAGTGAGGCCACCCGCCGCGTAGATGACCGGGATCACGCCGACCAGGACGGCGGCCACGCCGTTGCCCCAGACGAAGGAGCGACGCAATCCCGTGCGGTCGACCAGCGGGCCAGCGAGGGCCTGCGCGGCGACGTATGGCGCCATCGTGGCGAACCCGACGAGACCGGTCTTGACCGGACTGCCGGTGGTGGTCAGCACCAGCCACGGAATCGCGATGGCCGACATCGAGGTACCGGCCACCGAGATGACGTACGAGCCGAGCAGCGCCACGAACGGCGCGCGGTGCCTCACGACAGCTCCTCGCCGGCCGGGAGAGCGTCGGGCAGTATCCCGTGCCCTTGCGGGCTGACCTCTTCCCGGGGGCGCAGGTTCTGAGCAGTGACAAGAAGCCCTTGACCAATGATCACCCGGTCAAGGGCTTCTCTCATCTGTCCAGCTATGCCCAGCCCCTCTGAAGGATGTCCGCCGAAGAGGCTGTAGGCGCTCGGGTCGAACCCTTGCTCATCCAGGATGCGCTTGAGCCTGTCGCGGTTCATCGGACCTACCAACTCGACCACGGGGCAATGGTCTCAGCGGATGTCACCGAACACACGCATCTGCCGCCGAGTGCGCGTTCAGGATCTGACCAGTTCGCGAATAGTCCGGATCTTGTTGAACAGTTGCTGGTGCCGCGCCATGCGAGTAATTCGCGATGGGCGAGGAGTTGGAAGACCGACGGGTCAGCTTCGTGCGCATCTCTCAGGCGCTGACGACTAGATCACTCAACGGCCGACTGCAACACAGCAGCACCTTGCCGGAGGCGATTTCGCGCGGGCGGATGCCACCGTTGTGGCGCATGTCGACTTGTCCGGCGACCAGTGTGCTCTTGCACGTGCCGCACAGTCCCTGGGCACACGACGACGGCAGTGTCAGCCCGGCCGCCTTGGCTGCCTCGAGGACCGTCGTGTCCGCCCCGCACCCGATGGTTACGCCGAGGTTGCGGAACTCCACGCGGAAGCTGCGGGAGGACCCGTCCCGCCCGACGGGCTGGACGATGGGTGTGCCCCGGCCGGGCTCCTGGAACGCGAAGCTCTCCTCGTGGAACCGGTGCGGCGCGCAGCCTATTGCTGACGCCGCCGTGCGTGCCGCCTCGCGGTACGACGACGGCCCGCACGCGAACAC
Source organism: Dactylosporangium sp. (assembly GCA_025965915.1). GTDB lineage: Bacteria > Actinomycetota > Actinomycetes > Mycobacteriales > Micromonosporaceae > Planosporangium. The sequence goes on from JAOPWA010000676.1 coordinate 8,924, forward strand.
CTCGCGCGTCGTGGCGTCCGGCACCAGTGACGCCAACACGTCAGGACCGAGCCGGCCCGCTACGACGTTGCTGTGCGGGCCGTCACCGGCCACGTCACCGCACAGGTAGTGGATCCGCAGACCGGGGAGGTGGCGGGCCATCCACCCCAGCTCGTCCCGGTACGGCACGTCGGCGGGTCGGCGTTGCGAGTGCACCAGCACGATGTCGCACTCGGCCGCCTGGTCGTACAGCATCCGCACCATCGACAACGCCGGGGTGATGCCGCTACCCGCCGTCAGTAGTAGGTACGACGGCGCCGGGTGCGCCGCGATCGTGAAGTCGCCTTGCGGCTCGCCCACCCGCACGCGTGTGCCGGGCGCGATGCCGCCGTCGTGCAGCCATCGGGACACGGTGCCCTCGCGGGTGCGTTTGACGGTGATGGCGATGCGTTCCGGACGCGTCGGCGGTGAGGCGATCGTGTAGCACCGGTTGACTGCCAGGCCGTTGACGTCGAACTCGATCGTCACGTACTGGCCCGCCTCGAACAGCACGGCCGAGGGCCGGCTCGGCGCCAGTACGACCGTCTTGATGTCGGGCGTTACGGTGCGCACCGCCTGGCAGACGAACGTGTCATCGACGGACGGATCCCACGGAGCGTAGGGCCGGTTCACCGCTGCCGGTACTCCTCAAGCCGGTCGGTGTACCACGAGCAGAACGCGTCCACCTGGTACTCGGGTGCGAGGTACGGCCCGGGCTCGTAGGCAGGGTCGCTGACGCCGCGGTGCGCACGCGCCACGAACGTACGGTCCTGGTCATTCGTCTGCCGCCAGACCGTCGTCAGCGTGTCGAGGTCGTAGTCGTGGCCCTCGACCGCGTCCTTGTGTACCAGCCAGGTCGTGCGCAGCAGCGTCTTGTCCGGGGCGATTGGCAACACCGAGAACGTGACCGCGTGGTCGGCGAGCGCGTGGAACCATGCGTTGGGCTGCACGTGCATCGACAGTCGGCCCAGTCGCGCGGTCGGGAAATCCGCCAGCAGCCGCGTGGAGGCGCGTCGTCCGTCTACCGTGAAGGATTCGCCGGCCATGTCGAGCGGCTCGCGTTCGATGCGGAACCCGGTCGGCCGCGTGTCGAGCTGCTCAACCGGTTCCCACAGGAGGCCGAGCTCCTTGCACGTCGCGGTGAACTCCTGATGCGCGCTCCGGTAGCGCTCGAAGGCCGGGCCCAGCCGAGGGCTGATGTCCTCGGGCTGGTAGCCGTACACGGGGAAAAGCGACCGGATCAGCTCCGGGTGCCCGCCGCAGTGCGTGCATTCGCGGTTGTTCTCCATGACGAGCTTCCAGTTCCCGTCCTCGACGATGTCGATCTGCGTCGCGACCTTCGCCTCGGCGAGCCGGTGCGGCGCCAGGTACGGGGTCACGATCGAGGCGTACTCGTCGAAGTCCGCGGGTGACTCGTCGGCGAGGCTGATGAACAGCAGCCCCGCGACCGACCGGACGTGTACCGGACGCAGCGAGAACTTGCTGCGGTCGAAGGTGTTCCCGGAGGACTCCGCGTGGAGCAGCCGGCCCGACGTGTCGTACGTCCACTGGTGGTAGGGGCACACGATGTTGCCCGTACTGCCGCTGCACGCGTCGAGCAGCCGTGATCCGCGGTGACGGCACACGTTGTGGAATGCCCGGACACTCATGTCGTCGTCACGGATGAGCACGACGGACTGTCGTCCCACCGCAATGGTGACGTAGTCACCTGGCTCGGCGATTTCCGGCTCGGTCGCGACGAACAGCCAGCTGCGGCCGAACACCGCGGCGAGGTCGGTCTCGTAGGCCTCGTCGCTGGCGTACAGCGGACCGGGGAGGCTGTACCCGGGCGTGCGGTATGCCGCCTGCCGGCCCTGCCGCGCGACCGTCGTGGGCTCAGTTTCGATCGTGGTCACTGCGTTTCTCCGTGTGGGGTTACCGTTTGGGCCGTGCTGGTGCGGGCTGGGTGCCGTCGACGGCCGGTCAGGCGACGTTCGACCCAGCCGCGCAGGTAGTCGCGGGCCTGCGTGGGACCCATCGAGGATCCTGGCAGGTACGCCTGCGACGCCAGGCCATCGAACAACGCCATGAACTCGGTCATGACGAGGTCGAGGTCATCGATGCGGAACTCCCCCGTCCCAAGGCCGCGCTCGAGGACCTGACGGAAGTCGGTGCGCCACTGGTCGTAAGCCTTCACCTGCCACCGCGCGTACGTCGGGTCGTGTGCGGACAGGCTCCAGAAGTCCAGCCACAACCGCCAGTGCTGCACCGTGCGTTCGTCGTCGGCGAAAAACCCGTCGATGAGCACCCGGATGGCTGTCGTGGCGTCCTCGGCCGCGCGAGCCCGCTCGACGATCGGCAGGTAGAAGAAGTCCATCTCCCCCTGCAGCACCTCGGCCAGGATCTCGGCGATACCGGTGAAGTGGTAGGTCAGCGTGCCGACAGACACCTCGCTGGCCTGGGCGATGTCGCGCATCGTGGTGGCGAACAGGCCCCGCTCGGCGATGACTCCGCGTGCCGCTTCGATGATCAGTCGGCGACGTATCTCGGTGGGCTGACGTACCCGCTCCGAGGCGGTTTTGGCGCGCGCGGCGCGCGACGTGGTCATGCCGGCAGGCTCCCGGGTCGAGGGATGCGGCGGTTCCAGGCACGCTGGCACACCGGTTCGTCGTTGAGGGTCGTCGTCAGCTGATGCGTGGTGACGAAATCCCCGTCGTCGACGGCCATGCGCGCGCTGACGGCGATCCGCACGTCCCATCCCGGGCGGCGCAGCTGTATCGCCCAGTCCGATCCGCACGAAGCGCTGGACGGATCGCTCGACCGGATCGAGTACGTCTCGCGGACGCGCTCGTTGAACTCGAGGCCGTCCGGGTAGCTCCGGCTGCCGCCGTAGTTCGGGTCGACGGAGAGCTGCCACTCCCCCGTCTGCGGGGTGTAGCGGACCTCGCGCTCGGGCCCGTCAGTGCCGTGGAAGACGACGGCCATTGGCGGGGCCTGTTCCGGCGGCTCGAAGTGCACGGGCGCGGAGGGGGCATCGACCGCGCGCACGGGCAGTACCAGCTCGCTGCCGTCGACATGCAGCTCGACGTCGGCGGCGACAGGGTAGGGCCACACCCACGGCCAGTAGCTCGTGGACACGCTGAGGCGGATGCGGTGCCCGGGCGGGAACTCCCATGCGATCGCGGTCATCGCTACGTTCACGTCGATCGTCTCGTCGGGGTCGAGGTCCACCGTGCGGTCCATGCCCGCGCGACGGCGCAGGTCCAGGCAGCCTCGCGCGACGAGGGTCGACGACCCGTCGGGAGCGACGTCGCACAGCCGCACGATCACGTTGGCTGGGCCGCTCGCCCGCACCCGGAGCGTCGCCGCCGGGAAGCCGAGGATCGCCACGTGTTCGTCCAGCGGCGCGGTGTCGAAGCAGACCGAGCGGCCGTCCTCCTCGCGCTGGTCGGGCGGCAGGTCGGCGGGGTTGCCGTACGGGAAGTACCGCCCGGCGTCGATGCCGCAGTGCTGCGGCGTCGCCACCGGGACCGGGTCGGTGCCGACCGCGTCACGCGACAGCATCGCGCGCAGCGGCGTCCGGAGCTCGGACACGTTCGGCGACGGCCAGCTCGGTTCGGTGACCCACCGTCCCGGGCGGGTGGCGTAGCGGGTGGCGGGTCGCACCGAGTCCTGCATCCACGCCCGCACTGCCGGCTCCTCGGTCACGCCGGTGGGCACTCCCTTCAGCCAGTGGTCCCACCAGCGCAAGGTCTCCTGCAGGAACCCGATCGCCGGGCCCGGTTCCCGCTGGATGTCGGGGTACTGGTGACACCACGGGCCGATGATGCCCTTCACGGGGCACGGCAGGTTCTCCACCAGCCGGAAGACCGCGTTCCGGTACGGGTCGGCCCACCCGCCGACCGCGAGCACGGCGGCCTTGATCGCGCCGTAGTCCTCGCAGACGCTGCCGTGGCGCCAGTAGTCGTCGCGCTCCTGGTGCGACAGCCACGTGTCGAGGTAAGGCTCGAGTGCGTTCAGGCGCTGCGTCCAGAGATCCTTCCAGCGCTCGCCCAGGCGCGCCGGGTCCGGCGGTCGGGCGGTGTACGCGAGCATCGTCGTGGCCCAGCCGAGCATGTCGACGCCCAGGACCCCGCCACCGAAGTAGTGCACGTCGTCGGCGTACCGGTCGTCCGTGGAGCAGACCGTGACGATGGCCTTCAACGGCTCGGGAGCGAGCGCGGCCACCTGCAGTGAGTTGAAGCCGCCCCAGGAGATGCCGAACATCCCGACCGAGCCGTCGCACCACGGCTGATCGGCCAGCCACTCGATGACCTCGACGGCGTCGCGCAGTTCCTGTTCGGTGTACTCGTCGTGCATGACGCCTTCGGAGTCACCGGAGCCGCGCATGTCCACCCGGACGGAGGCGTAGCCGTGCGCGGCGTACCAGGGGTGGCGTTGCGCGTCGCGGGGCGCGGTCACGTCGCCCTTGCGGTACGGCAGGTACTCGAGCAGTGCGGGTACCGGCTGGTCGGTCTTCGGCAGCCAGATGCGGGCGGATAGTCGCACGCCGTCGGACATCTCGATGAGGACGTGGTCGCGCATCTCGACGCCCGTGGCGACCTCGGTGATAGTCATAGTCGTACCTTCAAGTCGGCGACGGGGACGTGGCAGCGGATCCGGTGTCCGCCACCGAGTTCCTGCCATGGTGGCGTCTGCTGATCGCATACCGACTCCACCCGGTGCGGGCAGCGACGGCGGAAGGGGCAGCCGGCGGCGGGTGGCGCGGACTCCGGCTCTTCGTCGGCCGCCGACGTCGGGTTGTGCACTCCAGGTTCGGTGGCGAGCACCGAGGTCACCAGCAGCCGCGTATATGGGTGGTTGATCTCGCCGAATACCCGCTCGACCGGGCCCTCCTCGCAGACGCGACCGAGGTACAAGACGACGACCCGGTCGGCTATGCCGCGTACGACGGCCAGGTCGTGACTGATGAAAAGGTAGCCGAGATGGTGCTCCTCGCGCAGGTCGTCCAGCAACCGCAGCACCGACGACTGCACCGAGACGTCCAGTGCGGACACAACCTCGTCGGCCAGTACGAGTGTCGGTCCCGCCGCGATCGCGCGGGCGATGCCGACGCGCTGCTGCTGGCCGCCGGACAGGTGCGCCGGGAGCCGGTCGGCGTGGTTGTGCTCGAGGCCGACGTCGGTCAACGCCCGGTCCCGGGCTGCGCGCGCGGCGTCCCGGCGCAGCCCGCGCAGGCGCAGCGGGCGGCTGATCGCGTCGCCGACGGTGCGGCGCGGGTTCAGTGCGGTGGTGGCGTTCTGGAAGATCAGCTGTACCTGCCGGCGTACAGCGGGGTCGCGGCGGGCGGCCGGGAGGGTGAGGTCCGCTGGCGCGGCCTGGCCCGGGACGGTGCGGTCGACCAGAGTGACCTGACCGGACGTCGGCCGACGCAGCCCGGCGAGGGTCCACGCGATGGTCGACTTGCCGCTGCCGCTTTCGCCGACGAGAGCCACGACCTCGCCCCGGTGCACGACGAGATCGACGTCACTGACCGTCGGGCCCGTGTGCGGGTCGGGGCGGCGGCGGTAGTCGACGGTGAGGCCGCTGACCTGAAGCAACGGCTCGCCGCGCTCGCGCCGCCCGCGCGGCCGCACCGCCGATTCCCAGGCCGGAGCCGCCAGCACCTCGGACACCCGCAGGCAGGCAGAGGACCGCGCCGACGTCTCCGCCGGCACCGGTACCAACTCGGGCGCGCCGCCGTCGACGCAGTACGGCTGCGCGAACGGGCAGCGGGACGCGAACGCACAGCCGGCTAGCTCGTGCGCGTCGGCCACCGAGCCCGGCATTCCGGCGGGCAGGCCCGGTGCGGCCAGCCGCGGCACACTGGACAGCAGGCCGCGCGTGTACGGATGGGAGGGCCGCCGGAACGTCGTCTCGGTGTCGCCGGTCTCGACAACTCGCCCTGCGTACATGACCGCGATGCGCTCGCACACCGCGGCCACGGCGCCCAGGTCGTGACTCACCATGATCAGCGCGATGCCGAGCTCGGCGCGCAGCCGGCGAAACAGCGCGAGCACGCTGGCTTTGGTCACGACGTCCAGCCCGGTCGTCGGTTCGTCCAGTACGAGCAGGCGCGGCCGGCCGGCCAGCGCGAGAGCTATGGCGACCCGCTGCTGCTGACCCCCGGACAGCTGGTGCGGATAGCGGTCGACCAGTGCTTCCGGCTCGGGCAGGCGCACCTGGCCGAACAGCCTGATCGCCTCGGCGCGGGCGGTCGCCTTGTCCAGTCCCCGGATGGTGCGCAGCACCTCGACGACCTGCGCGCCGACCCGCATCGACGGCGTGAGGCTATGGCCGGCGTTCTGCGGCACGAAGCCGATCTGTTCCCGACGCAGCGTACGTACCCGCTGTGCGGACGTGGCGAGGATGTCCTCGCCCGCGATGCGCACGGAGCCGGCGGTCACACGCGAGCCGGAGCGCAGGAACCCGACCAGCGCCGAGGCGAGCGTGGACTTGCCGCAGCCGGACTCGCCGACCACAGCCAGCGCCTCGCCGGCGCCCAGCCGCAGCGACACGTCGCGCAGCACCGGGACGTCACGCTTGCCCGACCGGTACACGACCGACAGGCCGCTGACATCCGCGACGGCCTCGGCCCTCGTCTCCGTCACGATGGTCGCCGTCATCGCAGGCCACCGGCGATCCGGTCGATGCCGTGCGCCTTCGCGATGCCGTCGGCGGCGAGGTTGAGGCCGACGATGAGGATGGCGAGGGCGACGATCGGGGCGATGGTGGCCGCTGGCACGACGGTCAACAGAGTGCGGTTCTCCGACACCATCAGCCCCCAGTCCGGCGTCGGCGGATTGGCGCCGAAGCCGAGGAAGGACAGCGAACTCACAAGCAGCATGATCCACGACGCCCGCATGGCGAACTCCACCATCACGACGTCGACGATGTTGGGCCAGATCTCGCGAATCATCGTGGGCCAGAAGCCCTCGCCGCGTGCGCGGGCGGCAGTGACGTAGTCCAGCCCTACGATCGAGAACGCCGCGGCCCGTACGACCCGGATCACCGCTGGGCAGTACACGACCGTGGCGGCTAGGACGATCACCGGTGCGCCGGCGCCGAGGACCGTGACGACGACGAGCAGGGCGAGGATCGCCGGTACCGAAAGGACGGCGTCGAGGATCCGCATCAGTACCTCGTCGAACCACCCCCGGCGGTAGGCGGCCAGGCAGCCGAGCACGGTGCCGATGCCCACCGCCAGGACCGTGGCGCTCAGGCTGATGAGCATGGCGTAGTGCCCGCCGTAGAGCACGCGTGACAGTACGTCGCGACCGAGCTGGTCGGTGCCGAGCAGATGGGTACCGGAAGGATTCTCGATCGCGGCGAGGGCGTCCGGCTTGGTCGGCGGAAATGGTGCCAGCAACGGCGCGGCGAGCGCCACGACGACGTTGACCGCCACCAGCAGCAGGCCGATGAACGTGCTGGGCGAGGACAGGACAAATCTGTGGACGCGGCGCAGGGCCGCTGTCGGAGCGCTCATCCGGCCCTCCCCGGAGTACGCAGCCGCGGGTTGAGCCAGGTCGCGGTGAGGTCGGCGAGCAGGTTGCACACGACGAACGTGGTGGCGCCGAGTACCGCGATGAACTGCAGAACCGGCAGGTCGCGGTTGCGGACGGCCTGCAGCATCAGCGTCCCGATGCCCGGGTAGTTGAAGATGCTCTCCACGACCACGACGCCGCCGACCAGCCATGCGATGTTGATGGCGATCACGTTGAGCGTGGGCAGCAACGCGTTGGGAAGCGCGTGCCGGAACAGCACGCGGGTGCTGGACAGGCCGCGGATCCGGGCGGCTTCCACGTACTCGCTGGCCATCGCGTCGATGACGCTGGTCCGCATCATCCGGATGATGTAGGCAGCCATGACGATCGTCAGGGCGGCCGCCGGCAGCCAGATGGCGTGCATCAGCGCGCCGACCGGTGCCGTGGGCCCGTCGGTGACGACGGCGGGCAACCACGCCAGCTTCACCGCGAAGGCCAGGACGAGCAGTGTGGACACGGTGAACTCGGGCACGCTCATGCCGATCAGCGAGAGGCCCGAGATGGTGAGATCGGGCCATCGGTCGCGCAGGAGGCCGGCGACGACGCCGAGAACGAGGGAAAGCGTGATACCGACGACTATGACGATGGCGGCGAGCATGGCGGTGTTGCGCAGGTACAGGCCGGCCTCACCGACGACGGACTGCCGGGTGACCAGTGACCGCCCGAAGTCGCCGTGCAGCGCGTTGCCCAGCCACTCGAGGTAGCGCTGCCACGCCGGGCGGTCGAGGCGCAGGGTCGCGTTGAGCTGCGCCACGGCCGACGGGGTGGCATCCCTGCCGAGCAACTGCGTCGCGAGGTTGCCGGGCAACGCCTGCAGCGCGACGAAGACCAGCAGCGTCGCGAGCAGTACGGTCAGCAGCGAGTAACCGACCCTGCGTACGACGGCTTTCAGCAACATGTCATTTCCTGAATCCGATGTTCAGGTAGTCGAACTCGAACCCGTGCTCCTTGTAGTTGACGACCTTCTTGCTCAGGCCGACGGTGCGGTCGGCGAAAAACGGGATGATCGAGCCGCTGCTGTCGACAAGGACCTTCTGCGCGTCCTGGTAGTGCTGCTTGCGCTTGGCCGGGTCGGCCTCCCTGCGCGCGGCGTCCAGGATCGACGCGAAGGTGTTGTCCGACCACAGCGTCTCGTTGTAGGACGATCCGCTGCGGAAGATCTGGTTGAGTAGTTGGTCGATGGGGCGACCGGTGTACCAGTACGACGCGCAGAACGGCTTCTTGATCCAGATGTCGGTGTAGTACGCGTCGGCCGACGCCGTCTGGATGCCGATGTCCAGGCCCGCCTTCTTCACCGACGACTGGTACGCCAGCGCCATGGGTGTGAGAACCGAGTCGTAGCTGGACGTGAACAGCTGCTGCGCATTCGACGACAGGCCGGCCTGCTGCAGCAACGACTTCGCCTTGTCGGGATCCGGCGCGACCTTGTAGTCCAGGTAGTAGGCGTCCGTCGGCACGACCGGGTTGTTGTTGGCGATACTTCCGCGACCATGCAGTGCCAGGTCGAGCAGCTCCTGTGGCTGGTAGGCGAGCTTGAACGCCTGCCGCACCTTCACATCGGTGAACGGCGGCAGCGTGCACAGCATCGGTAGCACATACCACTCGGCGTTCTTGACGGTCGCGGTCGTCGCCGTGCTCGAGGCCATCACCGTCTTGCTGGTGGCGTAGTCGAGGTTGGTCTGGGCGACGAGATCGACCTGGCCGGCGAGCAGCGCGTTGACCCGGGCCTGCACGTCCGCGATGGCGGTGAACTCGATCGCGTCGAGCGTCGGCGTCCCGCCGAAGTAGTTGGGGCTGGCCTTGACAGACCCCTTGCCGGCGGGCTGGAACGAGACCAGCTGGAAGGGGCCGGTGCCGATGCCCGCCTTACCGATGGTGGACGCCGAGTTCTCCGGGATGACGTAGCAGTTGTAGTTCATCAGCAGGCTGACGAACTCCGCGTTCGGCGACTTCAGGGTGACGACCAGCGTCTTCGCGTCGGGCGTCGAGATCCCCGACTTGTCGAGGAACGGTGAGAGCACGCCCGCCTGTGGCGACTTCGTCGCAGGGTCGAGGATGTGCGCGAGGGTGTAGGCGGCGTCCGCGGACGTGAACGCCTTGCCGTCGTGGAACTTAACGCCTTCCCGCAGCGTGAACGTCCACTTCGTACTGTCCGGTGTGGACTCCCAGTGAGTGGCGAGGTCGGCGGCTGCCGTGCCGTCTTCAGCCTGCTTGACCAGCCGGTTGTACAGCGCGCCGAGGTATTCGTAGGCCGACAGCGAGCTGGCTGGGTCCAGCGTCTCGGCATCGGAGCCGGGCGGGCGCGCGATGCGCATCGTGCCGCCCTTCTGCGCGGTACCGGTCGCGGCGGAGGCCCCGGCGGACCCGCTCGACCCACCGCACGCCGCGAGCACCCAGGGTGCGGCCAGGGCGGCCACGCCGCCCAGCAATGCGGAACGCCGGGAAATCAGGCGATCCGAGACACGGAGGTCCGCACCACGCCGGGGCTGATCGCTGTCGGCGTTGTCTGTTACGCCGCCGTGAACTTCGGACACGACCGTCTCCCTTACTGCACCGGGTCCTGCTAATCTGACCGCTGTACGAATGAACTGTACCGTCGTACAAGTCGGTCTGGTCAAGGCCTTGTTTCCGAGTCGTTAATCCGGTCGTCAGACCGGTCATCCGTTGGAGCCGCCATGCCCGGTCGGTCGACTGATCCACTCCTCGAGCCGTTCACCCTCAAGCACCTGCGGCTTCGCAACCGGGTGGTGAGCACGTCACACGAGCCGGCCTACTCCGAGGACGGCCTGCCCAAGCAGCGGTACGCGATGTACCACGCCGAGAAGGCCAAGGGCGGCCTCGCGCTCACGATGATCGGCGGCTCGGCCGTCGTGGCGCCGGACAGTCCGCCGGCGTTCGGCAATCTGCAGTTGTACAAGGACGAGATCGTCCCGTGGCTCGGTCGCCTCGCCGACTCCGTGCACGAGCACGGCGCGTACGTCATGTGCCAGATCACCCACCTCGGTCGCCGGACGAGCAACTTCAGCGGTGACTGGCTTCCCGTCGTCGCCCCGTCGCCACTGCGGGAGCGGGCGCACCGCGCGTTCCCCAAGCAGGCCGAGGACTGGGACATCAGGCGCATCGTGTCCGCGTACGCGGAGGCCGCGCAGCGTTGCCAGGCCGGTGGCATGGACGGCATCGAGATCGAGGCGTACGGCCACCTGTTCGACGGGTTCCTCTCGCCGGCCACCAACCTACGCGACGACGAGTGGGGCGGGTCGCTCGAGAACCGGCTGCGGTTCCCGTCCCTGGTGATCCGCGCGGTCCGCGAGGCGGTCGGCCCGGACTTCGTCATCGGACTGCGCCTGGCCGTCACCGACGAGCTGCCCGGCGGCCTGACCGTCGAGGACGGGCTCGAGGCGACGCGGCAGCTGGTGTCCGAGGGCGTCGACTTCCTGAGCGTCATCCGCGGTCACATCGACACCGATGAGGGCCTGGCGCGCGTGATCCCCCCGATGGGTACGCCGTCCGCGCCGCACCTCGAATTCGCCGGCGAGGTGCGGCGCGCCCTGCAGATCCCGGTCATGCATGCGGCCCGGATCGCCGACGTCGCGACCGCGCGCCACGCCGTCCGCGAAGGACTGGTCGACCTCGTCGGCATGACGCGCGCGCAGATGGCCGATCCACACCTGGTCGCCAAGGTCGCCGCCGGGCAGGAGGACCGGATCCGCCCATGCGTGGGGGCCGGCTACTGCCTCGACGCCATCTACCAGGCGAGCGATACGAAGTGCATCCACAACCCCGCCACCGGGCGGGAACTGCACCTGCCGCACACCGTCAGCCGCAGCGACGGGCCGACCAAGCGGATTGTCGTGGTCGGCGCCGGGCCCGCCGGCCTCGAGGCGGCACGCGTGCTCGGCGAGCGCGGCCACGCCGTCACCGTCCTGGAAGCCGCCGACGTGCCGGGCGGCCAGCTACGCCTGGCGAGCAGGGCCCCCGCCCGCCGGGACCTCATCGGCATCATCGACTGGCGCATCGCCGAGTGCGAGCGGCTCGGCGTCAAAATCCACTACAACACGTACGCCGACGAGCAGCTGGTCTTGGCGCACGACCCGGAGGTCACGATCGTCGCGACCGGCGGCATCCCGGACACGTCATTCCCAGGCTCCGGCAGCGCACTCGTCGTCGACGGCTGGGACGTGCTGGGCGGCGGCACATCGCCAGCCGGCGACGTGCTGTTCTACGACGACAACGGCGGCCACGCCGGGCTGGACGTCGCCCGCGCCCTGATCGAGGCTGGCGCGAACCTCGAGTACGTGACGCCGGAGCGCATGTTCGGGCCGGACATCGGCGGCATCAACTACCCGCTGTACGCCAAGGCGTTCGCCACATCCGGCACACCGATCACGCTGATGCACTCGCTGCACTCGGTCGAGCGCAGAGCCGACGGCCGGTTGACCGCGGTGCTGCACAGCGAGCACGCCGACCACCACGTCGAGCGGGTCGTCGACCACGTCGTCGTCGAGCAGGGCACGCGCCCGAACGACGAGCTCTACCACGGGCTGGTGCCGGGCTCCGTCAACCTCGGCGAGGTCGACCAGCGCGCCCTGCTGGACCTGCGGCCCCAGACGGTGCGGCACAACACGGAGGGCACCTACCAGCTGTTCCGGATCGGAGACGCAGTCAACAGCCGCAATGTCCACGCCGCTGTGTACGACGCGTTCCGGCTCTGCCTGGTCATCTGAAGCACTCAACCGGGAGCAATATTTTGGACGCTATTTCCCATGTACCGGTCCCCCGCAACGAGCCGGCACGAACCTATGCCCCCGGCACGCCCGAGCGGGCGGAACTGGTCACCAAGCTGGGCGAACTGTCGGCCCAGCGCGTCGACCTGCCCTGCACCATCGGCGGGAAGCGCCGCATGGGTGCCGGCCGCCGCGCCGCGGTGGTGCAGCCACACAGCCACGTCGACGTCCTCGGCGAGTACGGCACCGCGACCGAACAGGACGCGCGTGACGCGATCACGGCGGCGACCGCCGCGGCACCGGCCTGGCGCGCACTGCCCTACGAGGAACGCGCCGCGATCTTCCTGCGCGCGGCCGACCTGCTCGCCGGGCCTTGGCGCGCGACCCTGAACGCGGCGACCATGCTCGGCCAGTCCAAGACCGCGATCCAAGCCGAGATCGACTCCGCCTGCGAGCTCATCGACTTCTGGCGCTTCAACGCCTCTTTCGGCCAACAGGTGCTCGCCGAGCAGCCACGGTCAGCCGCCGGGGTGTGGAACCGGCTCGACCACCGCCCGCTCGAGGGCTTCATATACGCAATCACACCGTTCAACTTCACCGCGATCGCCGGCAACCTCCCGACCGCCCCCGCGCTGATGGGCAACGTCGTCGTCTGGAAGCCGGCGGAGACGCAGACGCTCGCCGCGCACCTCACCATGCGGCTGCTCGAAGAAGCCGGCCTGCCGCCAGGCGTCATCAACCTGCTCACCGGCGACGGCCGCGCTGTCTCCGACGTCGCACTGTCGGACCCGGGCCTCGCCGGCATCCACTTCACCGGCTCGACCGCGACGTTCCAGCACCTCTGGCAACAGATCGGCGGCAACCTGTCGCGCTACCGCACCTATCCACGACTCGTCGGCGAGACCGGCGGCAAGGACTTCGTCCTCGCCCACCCCAGCGCCGACACCGGCGTGCTGGTCAGCGCGTTGGTCCGCGGCGCGTTCGAGTACCAGGGCCAGAAGTGCTCGGCCGCCTCCCGCGCGTACATCCCCGCCTCGATCTGGGCCCGGCTGCAGGACGACCTCATCGAGCAGACCGAGTCGTTGACCGTCGGCGATGTGCGCGACCTGTCGAACTTCATGGGTGCCGTCATCGACCGTCGCGCCTTCGAACGGCTCGCCGGCGTGCTGGACCGCGTGAAGAACGACCCGTCCGTCGAGATCCTCACCGGTGGCCAGGCCGACGACACCGACGGCTTCTTCGTCCGCCCCACCGTGCTGCTGTGCTCGGACCCCGGTCACGAGGTGTTCCGCCAGGAGTACTTCGGCCCGATCCTCGCCGTCCGCGTGTACGAGGACGCAAGCCCGACGGCCTTCGATGACGTGCTCGATCTCGTCGACGCAACAACCGCCTACGGCCTGACCGGGTCTGTCATCGCCAACGACCGCCACGCCATCGTCACCGCCGCCGAGCGGCTCCGCTTCACGGCGGGCAACTTCTACGTCAACGACAAGCCCACCGGTGCCGCGGTCGGGCAGCAGCCCTTCGGGGGATCGCGCGCGTCCGGCACCAACGACAAGGCCGGTTCAGTGCTGAACCTGCAGCGATGGGTCAGCCCCCGGGCGATCAAGGAGAACCTGGCGCCGACGACCGAGATCCGGCACCTGCACCAGCTGACCGAATTCGAAGGAGAATAACCGATGCGCCTCCTGCGCGAACCGCTGCTCGCCACGGCCCGGTCCGACCGGCTGCGCGGTATCGCCGAACGATCCCGCCTCACCCGACCGGTCGTGAACCGATTCGTTGCCGGGAACACCGAGGCCGACGCACTGCGCACCGTCACGCACCTGGTCGACTCGGGACTGCTCGTCACCCTCGACCACCTTGGCGAGAACGGACGCACCCGGGAGCAGGCCGAGCACACGGTACGCGCCTACCGGTCGATGCTGACCGCGCTCACGGACTCAGGGCTGGCGGCACACACCGAGGTGTCGGTCAAGCTCTCCGCGGTCGGTCAGTCGCTGCCGGACGACGGCCAAGCGATCGCTACGGAGAACGCGTACCGGATCTGCGAGGCGGCCGCGAAGGCCAGCACGACCGTCACCCTGGACATGGAGGACCACACCACCACCGACTCGACGCTGGCGGTCCTGGCGGAGCTGCGGAAGGACTTTCCCTGGGTCGGCGCGGTTCTGCAAGCGTATCTGCGTCGTACCGAGGGCGACTGCCGCGACCTCGCCACCCCGGGTTCGCGGGTACGCCTCTGTAAAGGCGCCTACGCCGAGCCCGAATCCGTCGCCTTCCGCGGCCCGGGCGTCGACGACTCCTACCGTCGCTGCCTCGACGTGCTGCTCGGCGGCGACGGCTATCCGATGATCGCGACGCACGACCCCGCGATGATCGAGGCAGCGCACGAGCGAGCCGACTCGCACCGACGCACACCGGATAGCTACGAGTTCCAGATGCTGCACGGCGTGCGGCCCGACGAGCAGCGTGCGATTGCCGCATCCGGACGACGGATGCGTGTGTACGTCCCTTACGGCGACGACTGGTACGGCTACTTCGTGCGCCGCCTCGCCGAGCGTCCCGCAAACCTGGCTTTCTTCTTCCGCGCCCTCGTCAACCGGTCCTGAGGACTCCGAAGCTGTGACCTGGTGGGAGTCCAGGCCGACCTGGCCCTTCGCGACCTGGAATGTCTCCTCAATGGACCGTCGCGTGCCGGCGACACGTACCAGTGTCGCCAGGGGTGCCAGGGCTTACCGAAACAAGTTCTTCGCATCGCCGAAACAAGATCGTCTTAGCCTCCGTTTCGCATCTATATCGGGCGAACAGAGGATATCTTGTGAAACCCAGACGATCCCTAGCGGCAGGGGGCGCGGCAGTAGTATTCGCGGGGCTCCTCCTCGCCTTTCCCGCACAGCCGGCAACATCCGCCCCCATCCAGAAAACGGCAGCGGCCTCCGAGGCCAAGCGCCCATCATTCGACGTCACCGAGGCGACGATCGATTCGATCCACAAAGCGCTTGCCTCCCACAAGCTCACGTGCGGAGAACTCGTACAGGCCTACATCGACCGCATCAACGCCTATGACAAGCCGGCCGAGGGTAAGCTCGCCACCAACGCGATCCAGACGGTGAACTCCGCGGCCCTCACCCGCGCTGCAGAGCTTGATGCCGCCTACGCCAAGTCGTCCCGGTTGACCGGGCCATTGCATTGCATACCCGTGCTGGTGAAGGACCAAGTCGAAACCGCCGACATGCCCACCACCTACGGTTCGGCGATATTCAAAGGCTTCCAATCCGGCCGCGACGCCACCATCGTTGCCAAGCTGCGAGCCGCTGGCGCCGTCATTCTCGCAAAGACCAACATGGGCGAGTACGCGAGCGGCTACACCGGCTCGGCCTTCGGAGTGTGCCGCAACCCCTATGACCTCACCCGCAGCCCCAGCAGTTCCTCCTGCGGTACAGGTGCCGGGATAGCCGCCAACTACGGCGCAGTCGGAATTGCCGAGGACACCGGCGGCTCCGTCCGCGGACCGGCGGGGGCGAACAACCTGGTCGGGCTGCGGCCTACCACTCCTCTGATCAGCCGCTACGGAATGATGCCCGCCACGCCAACCCGCGACACCCTCGGCCCGCTCACCCGGACCGTCAAGGACGCCGCGATCGTCACCAGCGTCATCGCTGGTTACGACCCGAACGACCCCCTGACCGCCTACAGCGTGGGCAGAATGCCTGCGGACGGGCAGTACGAAGACCACCTCAGCAAGGCCGCCCTGAAGGGCAAGCGCATCGGCGTCATCCGCGAGACGATGGCGACGGACACCGACCCCACGACACCGGACTACGCACGAGTAAAGGCCGTCGTCGACAAGGCGTACTCCGACCTGTCGGCCCTCGGCGCCACGGTCAT